>VEPD01000398.1 GCA_012027035.1 Ruminiclostridium sp.
GGTAAATCTGGCAACAAAACTTATGATGGGCAAAAAGCTGAAGGATTTCGGCTATGGCACCGGACTTTATAAAGAGTCCGAGTATGTTTCAGTCAAGGTCCCCGTATTCTCCTTTGAAAAGCTCCATGACGTCGATACCACCCTGGGGCCGGAAATGAAATCAACGGGCGAAGTTCTTGGAATAGGCAAGTCTTTTTATGAAGCTTTATACAAGGGTATTGTGGCTTCGGGAATCAAGCTTCCTGCTAAAGGCGGAGGAATCCTTATGACAGTCAGAGACAGTGACAAGGCCGAACTGATACCTATTGCAGAAGCATTTGAAAAACTTGGCTTCGAGCTCTGGGCTACAGGCAAAACCGCAAAGCTGCTGAACATGTATGGAATTGCCACCAATGCCGTTAAGAAGATAGAAGAGGGTTCCCCAAACATACTTGACCTTATTCAGTCAGGACGGATCAAGCTTGTTGTAAACACGCCTACAAAAGGCAGACAGCCGCAAAGGGACGGCTTTAAGATACGAAGAAAAGCAGTGGAAATGTCCATCCCGTGTCTCACTTCATTGGATACTGCAAAAGCAGTGATAAGCTGTCTGAAGCTGGCTAATATGGAGAGAGTGCTGGATGTTGTAGATTTAAGCGTTTTTAGTTAGGAGTACAGCGTAAAATGTATGAGCGATTTGCAGCATTTGATTCATACATTTTCATTGTACGCAGTGAAAGGAATGATTAGTGACCATGCCCGGTATGTTGAAGGAAAAAATATTGCAGGTGGAAAAAATCGCGCCCGTGATATTCAAAATGACGATTGAATCCGCATATATAGCAAATACAGCCCTTCCAGGGCAATTTGCAAACGTCAGATGCAGCGAAGGAAACAATGTGCTTCTGCGAAGACCCATCAGTATCTGCAATGTAGATAGATATAAAAACACTTTTGATTTGATATTTCAAATCAGGGGAACGGGTACCGAGCTGCTTTCCAGGATGCAGCCCGGGGAAAGCGTTGATTTGCTTGGCCCCCTTGGAAATTCCTTCGACCTTGACGAAAAATATTCCAAAATAGCCGTCATTGGCGGAGGAATAGGAATATTCCCTCTTCTTTTTCTTCTTAATGAAAGCAGGGCAGGTTTGAAGCAATGTTATTTAGGATTCAGAAGCAGGGAGTTTATCGTACTTGAAGAAGAATTCAAAACAGCATCACATGAAATGCGCATATCCACTGATGATGGAAGCGTCGGATATAACGGGCTGGTAACGGATATGCTGGCAGGAGATATCGGGAATAATCCTCCGGATATGTTGTACGCCTGCGGCCCTACTCCAATGATAAAGAATGTGATCAAACTCGCGGAAATATACGGTATCCCAAGCCAGGTATCGATGGAACAGCGTATGGGCTGTGGAATCGGAGCCTGTCTGGTCTGCGCCTGTAAGACCAAATATGGAGAAGAATGGGAATATAGCCATGTATGCAAAGACGGACCTGTTTTTAACGGCGGCGATCTGATATTTGACGAGTAGAAAAGTATGTCATTCCGAGGAGCTTTAACGACGTGGGAATCTCATATAAAATGAAATATAACTAAGGAAATCGGAGGTTCCAAGTGAAAAACATTAATATGACTGCGACAATTGCAGGCCTGAAATTAAAAAATCCGGTAATAGCAGCTTCAGGTACCTTCGGTTTTGGAAGGGAATTTTCGGAGTACATCGACCTGAACAAGCTGGGAGGCATATCTGTAAAAGGCCTCACTCTATTACCCAGACAGGGCAACAAACCGCCGCGCATAGCGGAGACGCCTGCAGGCATTTTAAACAGCGTAGGGCTTCAGAATCCGGGTGTCCACGCATTTATAAAGAAAGAGATCCCTTTTCTGAGAAGATTTGATATAGCTGTTATTGCAAATATTGCCGGTAGCACTGTGGAGGAATATTGCAAGATGGCGGAGATACTGTCTGATGCGGATATAGATGCTATTGAACTGAACGTTTCCTGCCCCAATGTGAAAGAAGGCGGCGTAGCATTCGGCAATTCCGTTGCGGGTATTTCAGAAATCACAAAAAGAGTCAGGCCGCTCTGCAAAAAGCCCCTTATAGTGAAACTGACTCCCAATGTAACAGACATAAAAGAAATTGCACTTGCAGCTGAAGGAGCAGGAGCGGACGCTGTTTCATTGATAAATACAGTATTGGGTATGGCGATCGATATACATAGAAGAAGACCTGTACTTGCAAACAATGTAGGAGGCCTTTCAGGACCGGCTATAAAACCTATAGCAGTGCGAATGGTATATGAAGCAGCGAAGACGGTCAAAATACCGGTAATAGGAATGGGAGGCATATCGACGGGCCAGGACGCAATTGAGTTCATTCTCGCCGGAGCAAGTGCGGTAATGGTAGGAACAGCCGGTTTTGTCGATCCTGAAGCCTGCATAAAAGTGTCGGAAGGTATTGAATGCTATCTCAAGAAATATGGCTATGGCAGCTTGAGTGATATAATCGGAAAACTGGAGTTGAACTTATGAATGATAAAATCAGGCTTATTATTGTCAGACATGCCGAAGCCGAGGGAAACTATAAAAGGCTCTTTCATGGCTGGAGTGACGGTGAAATAACTGAAAAAGGCCATATTCAGGCAGCCAGAGTCGCTGAGAGGCTTAAGGATTTTAAAATTGACGTTTTGTATTCCAGCAGCCTCAAGAGAACCTTGCAGACTGCTGGATATATTTCGAAAGTAAAGAACCTGCCTATAATCAGGACCGACAAGCTGAAAGAAATCAATGGCGGGGATTGGGAGGGGCAGCCCTGGGACATACTGCCGCAAAAATGGCCGGAGGAATATAAAACCTGGGAAAACACACCACATCTTCACAGGATGCCTAACGGCGAAACCATGAAGGAATTCCTGAACCGTCTGATTGAAGAAATAAAGCACATAATCAGTATGAATAAAGGCAAGCATGTTTGTATTGTTACACATGGTACGGCGATAAAGGCGTTGCTTTCTTTTTTCAAATCTTGTGAACTGGAAGAAATGTTCAATGTTAAATGGTGTGATAATACGGCGATAACAATTATTGATTTTGAAAATGATAAGTTTACTATGATACTGGAAGGGGATTCCTCACACCTTGACAATGAACTGAGTACTATCAGGAATCAGGACTGGTGGGATGATTATATTAAGAAGCTGGACGAAAAAAAATAAGCATGTCACCCTGAATGAAACGAAGGATCTTGTCAAGAATTCTTCGCGACCTTCAGAATGGCTTAACTATTATATTTACTGACATGAGCACAGGGAGGATGTATGGTGTTATGGAAAACAAGACGCTGCTAAACTGGCTGTTTGAAACAAAAGCTATCAGAGTAAGCCCCGAAAAAAAGCCTTTCTGGTACACATCGGGTACTATCGGTCCGTATTATATCAATACTCATTTTTTATACGGAAGTGAAGAAAAGGCCAATGATTTATTGGAGAAAATTGATTTTCATAAAAATGATAAACTGTCTTGTCCCGGCATTTTATTAAAAATGATAAAGACGAATTACAAAAGCGATTTTATTTTTAAGGGCCTAATAGACAGCATGGTGGACTATATTAAAAAGAACATTAAAATGGAAGCCGTTGACTATATCTCGGGCGGGGAGCGCCGTGACTGGTTCTTTTCACTTATTGCCGCCGAAATGCTGGATAAGCCGCATATTATGATTTTTAAGGACTTGACGGCAGTTCTGACCGAAAAAGGTATAACCAAAGAGATGCCGCGGATCAACGGCGCCGGAGTTCTGCACATTGCAGACCTGATAACGGAAGCATCCAGCTATGAAAGAGCCTGGATACCTGCCGTAAGAAGCTTCGGAGGAAATATTGCATGGAGTGTTGTTGTGATTGACAGGAAGCAGGGAGGAGAAGAATTGCTTTCAAGTAACGGCGTCAAGTCATTTGCCATGGCATATATAGATAATAGTCTTTTTATGGAAGCATTGGAAATGAAACTTATCAATCAGTCTCAATTCGATATGCTTTCCGATTATGCAAAAAACCCAAAGGAGTGCATGAAACAGTTCCTTAAAGAGTATCCTGAATTTATGGAAAATTCGCTGAAAGCCGATGCTAAGACAGCTGAAAGAGCAAGACTTTGTATCGAGAAAAGGTTTTATGAATGATTAAATTGTAAATATCAGTGTTGGTATTAAATTTTTTTACTATTGCTACAGCGAAACATTTTAATTATCCTTACAGAAATAACGCGTTAAAGCATTCGCGATATTTCTGTAAGGCGCATAAATGCCGATAAATTAATGTTTGTTTCGCTGTAGTACTATATGCTATAATTCATTTTGGAAGGGATGATAGTATTGGATAAAAGATTAAAACTAACAGAATTATTATTACAAGGTTTTAAATCAATTAGTGAAAGAGAGCAAAAAATTTGTTTTGGTGATATTAACGTTTTTATTGGAGCAAACGGAGCAGGAAAGAGCAATCTGGTTTCATTCTTTAAAATGCTGAATAATATGACAACTGGTGCATTGCAGCAATATATAGGTGAACAGGGATTTGCCGATTCATTATTATATTATGGCTCAAAAAATACATCAAGAATAAAAGCTGAACTTGTTTTTGAACAAGAAGACAGGGGGCAGGATCGATATTTCTTTGCTCTTTCACATGCTTCTGGGGATACTTTAATTTTCACAGAAGAGTATGCAATTTGGCACCAAAAAGGATTTAGTAAACCAGTAACAATAGATTTAAAAGCTGGACATAAAGAAAGTGGATTATATAATGAAGCAAAAAATGAAAATAAAACAGGTGTAGTTATCTATAGCTTATTAAAGAACTGCAAGGCTTTTCAATTTCATGATACCTCTAAAAACTCAAGAATCAGAAACCAGTGTTTTATAGAAAATAATGAATTTTTATATGATGATGGTGGCAATTTAGCCGCATACCTTTATGTTTTAAAAGAAAAACAGGAATGGGAAAAGTATTATCAAAGAATTGTTAGGTATATTCAAATTGTTATGCCTCAATTTGGAGATTTCTCATTAAAACCCTCTGCTTTGAACAATAATTATATACTTTTAAACTGGATAGATAGGTATAGAAATAATTATGTATTCGGATCACATCAGATATCCGATGGATCGTTACGGTTTATGGCTTTAGCAACTCTATTGTTACAGCCGCCTGAAAAATTACCAAATGTTATTATTATCGACGAGCCTGAGTTAGGACTACATCCGTCGGCAATAACAGCTTTGGCAGGTATGATAAAAACTGCATCGGTTAACTGTCAGGTTATTATTGCTACACAGTCAACAGGCATCATTGATGAATTTGAAGCTAAGGATATCATAATAGTAGAGCGTGATGAAAAATCCAAAAGCAGTGTTTTTAAAAGATTAGATGAACAGGCACTCGATATATGGCTTAGAGAATATAGCTTATCTGAATTATGGGAGAAAAATGTTTTGGGGGGAAGACCATGAACCCAATGATACGATTGCATATCACTGTTGAAGGAGATACTGAAGAAAGATTTGTAAACATGATTCTAGCGCCGTATCTTTCAAACATGAATATTTTCGCTGATGCAAGAAAAGTTTTAACAAGAAAAGATAAACGCGCACATCGAGAATATCGCGGAGGCAGTTCACCCTACAATAGAGTCAAAAAAGATATATTAAATTGGCTAAAAGAAGATAACAATCCGGAATGTCGTTTTACCACAATGTTTGATCTATACGCTCTTGAAAGCGATTTCCCGTCTTATTCAGATGCCATTAAAATAGATGATGGTTATGAAAAAGTTACGTTATTGGAAGAAGCTTTAAAAAGTGACATCTGTGATTATCGCTTTATTCCCTATATACAATTATATGAATTTGAAGCACTTGTATTAAGCGAACCAAAGAATATGGAATGGGAATATATGGAACACGATAAGCAAATAAAAAGAATAATCGAAATAGTAGCATCAAAACATGGAAATCCAGAGCTTATTAATTGTGGCTATAATACTGCTCCATCCAAAAGAATATTAAAAGAAATACCTGAGTATGATAAGGTTATTGCTGGACCTAATATAATACAGAAAATTGGTTTAGATATTGTAAGAATGAAATGTAAGCATTTTAATTCATGGATTTCTGAATTGGAAAAGTTAAATGGAAATTTAAAACTTGATGATTCTACAAAGGACTAACGGAGGCACCGGTGAGCAAACGAGAATTTACGCAGGTTCCCCAGGAAGAAATACTGCGCCAGAGAGAGTTTATGCGGCAGGTTCGGGAATTAAACCCGGACAGGCTTTTAAAATATAGTATAAGTACCTTTGGCTGTCAGATGAATGAAAACGATTCGGAAAGACTGGCGGGAATGCTTTCTGAAATGGGATACCTTGAAGCCGAAAATATAGAAGATAGCGATCTTATAATATATAATACCTGCTGCGTACGGGAAAATGCCGAGTTTAAGGTTTATGGACATCTGGGTTCCCTGAAGAAGCTTAAAAAGCAGAAGCCTGACATGATAATTGCTGTTTGCGGCTGCATGATGCAGCAAAAGGATGTCGTGAAGCACATCAGCCGGAAATACAGGCATGTCGATCTGATTTTCGGCACTCACAATCTTTACAGGTTTCCGGAGCTTCTTTACAATTCAATTAATTCAGACAAGAGTATCATTGAAATCCAGGACGCCACAGGTTCTATTGCCGAAGGAATGCCCATTGCCCGCAAGGACGGAATCAAAGCCTGGGTAACTATCATGTATGGCTGCAATAATTTCTGCTCATACTGCATCGTACCTTTTGTAAGAGGCAGGGAAAGGAGCAGAAACGCATATGAGATAACATCAGAGGTAGAGCAATTGGGCAGGCAGGGCTTCAGGGAAATTACCCTGCTGGGGCAGAATGTGAACTCTTACGGCCTCGATTTACCAGAAAACAAAGGCTTTGCCGGCCTTTTACGAGAACTCGGCAATGTGGAGGGAATAGAACGTATAAGATTTATGACGTCGCATCCTAAGGATTTATCACCCGAACTGATTACAGTAATTAAAGACTGCAAAAAGGTTTGCGAGCATCTGCATCTGCCTGTTCAGTCCGGAAGCAGCAGGATACTTGAGATGATGAAGCGGAATTATACCAGGGAAATGTATATGGAGCTTGCTGCTGTGATAAAAGAGCAAATACCGGATATTGCTCTTACAACAGATATTATTGTAGGGTTTCCAGGCGAAACAGAAGCTGATTTTGATGAAACTCTTGATTTAATGGAAAAAGTAAGATTTGATTTCGCATATACATTCCTGTATTCCAGGAGGACGGGCACTCCGGCTGCAAACAGTCCGGATCAGATCAGTGAGGATGTAAAAAAGCAAAGGTTTCAAAAACTGCTGGAAGTTCAGAACAGAATCAGCAAGGAAATAAATGACAGGCTTCTTGGTGCCGAAACAGAGGTGCTTGTAGAGGGACTCAGCAGAAACAGCATCAACACATTTACCGGTCGAACCCGTTCAAATAAGATAGTAAATTTCAAGGGAACCAATGAACTGGTTGGAATGCTTGTAAAAGTACGGATAAAAAAGATACAGACATGGTCGCTGGAAGGCGAGTTGATTTGATAAAGGGAGAATATTATGGATATCATTATCAGAGCCAGGGAACTTGGTGAAGCGATAGCAAATAGTAAAGAGATGAAAAGGCTCAAAGCAAGCGATGCAAATCTTCAGACTGATACCGGGGCTGCATCGCTTATGAAGGAATACAAGCAGCTTCAGATAGAGCTTGTAAGGGCTTCAAAGGGAAAAAAAGACGCCAAAATCATTGATGAAATAAAAGAAATGCTTATTAAAAAACAGCAAGAGCTATATGAATATGAAATAACCAACGAATATCTGGAGGCAAAATCTGAGTTTGATAAATTCATGAAAAATATAAATGATGTCATATCCTACGCAATAACCGGAGAAGTACAGTGTTCATCAGGTGGTTGCGGCTCCTGCAGCGGCTGTAAGTAAAATACCACCTTATGTTGTCTCGCTAAACACTATCGGAAGAGGAAAATCTCTGATGTCTGGCCTTCAGCAGGAGAGTTGCGCCCATTTTCAAAACAAAATGTCGTGCATTTCAAGTAATATGCACGACATACTTAGGTATATAATGTCGATAATGGAAAATTGGGATTTTTGTTATATAGTAATTTGGAAGATTCAATGATAAAATTAAGTTATAAAATTAAGGCGGTGATAAATAAACATGAAGTGGCAGGAAGTTAGAAATCTTCACCCACACCAGTGGTTAAAGCTCAAAGTTTTGGATAAACATATTGATGGTGATAAAGAATATATTGACGAAATGGATATTATCAAAACTATAGAATCAGATGTTGAAGCTACTCGGGAATTAGGAAAGTGCAAGGAAAATGAGGCTGTTTATCATACCTACCATGAAGAAATATATTATAGAATCAAAAATATTTTCGGATATAGGAAGGTAAGGTGATGAAAACATATATTTGTGTAGGTCATATATGCACAAACCTTGAGATTACTTACAACAGAAATAGTATAGTTTTAAGAAACATAGTTATTGATACTGGAGCGGTACAATCAATTATAAATTCTGAGTTTGTAAGTGAAATTGGGATTAAAGCAGAATATATTGACGAGTTTATGAAAACTTACGGTATTGGTGGTGAAATGTTGTTTTTTGTCGAAAGATAGATGGACTCAAAATAGGTAATGCTGAGTTTAAGGATATTAATATGGATTTTGGTGATATCGACCCATCTTGTAATATACAAGGACTGATAGGACTTGATTTATTGAAGGTGATTAGAGCGGTTATTGATGTTGAAGTACCGAGTATTGTATGCAAATAATAAAGGGAAACGAGTGTTCTGTTATTAGGGGGTTCCTGGTTATGTCTATGATATTTATCTGGAGAAACAATCTCAAATATAAATAGTTTTCACATTATCCACTGCACAGAAGTTTGGATAAGCTTTCCATTTTGCTAATAACAGGAAGTTATATAGTATTATATTTATTATACAAAAAATATTCAGGAGAAAAAATAATTTAAAAGGTGGTAAATTATGAACAAATTAAAGTTGCCAACAAGTGGTGATTTGCAAAATGCACTAGAACATGTATTGGATTTTATAATATCAACAGACCATGTAACTATTGAGTCTTATGTAGAAAAACTACTTGAACAAAACGAAGGTATTAGTTGTGATGAACTAGCAAAAAAGATATTACATAGAAAATCTATAAAAAATGGGTTTATAGGTGCAGCCACAGGATTTGGCGGATTAATTACTTTACCTGTTACTATTCCGGCTGATTTAATTTGTTCATGGAGAATTCAAGCATCTATGGCTTTTTCTATTGCATATGTATATGGGCATACAAAGGATACTACTGATTTGAAAACAGATTTATATTTGATTCTTTCTGGAGATTCTGCTAAGGAAGCTTTGAAAAGAATCGGTATTGAAGCTTCAAAGTCTATAACAAAAAAGGCAGTAGAAAAATATATAACAAAAGATATTATGTTGAAAATATGGAGTGTGGTAGGACGAAAAGTTATTACTAAGGCAGGCGAAAAGTCTTTGACTAGTTTTATGAAAATGGTACCTTTAGTTGGTGCACCAGTTGGTTTTGCATTTGATTGGGCTGCAACACAAACAGTAGGTAAATTTGCAATAAAATATTATAAGGGATGATTCTTGCATTGTCTTAGATCCCCATTATCCATATAATGGGAAGGAGTTTGTTGACAGGAAAATGAAGCATGGAGAAGAAGACCTGGCTAAGAAGCTGGGATTGAAGGATAAGATGCAGCTTGCCATATATGAGACAGTACGTGAGGCAATGACAAGGGACAGGGTAGCTGAAGAAGTTAAGTATTATGCAGGCTACAGCAAGGAAGAAACCATCAGGACAATTACCCTGAATATTGAAGAGATTATTCTGAAGACCAGGGTCAAAGGATTCAGGCATAACCCCACCAGAATATCGGAAATGGAAACTGCGGTTTATGGGACGCTTCTGTCAAAGCATTATGACGATCTGGGATATGATGCTATTACCCAGCTTACAGTTCCATTAATCGACCTGACGAAGATTCATTATGAAGATATGGAGCAATGAATATGAAGCTGTTTTATGAATATGGAACACAAAGAATTGAATTTACTGTAGTATTCAGGAATAGAAAAACAATGTTGATTGAAGTAGAAGCCCCAAAAACGATAACAGTCACAGTGCCGGTAGGAACTGCTGAAAATAAAATACTGGAGATGGTCAAAACCAAGTCAAAATGGATAGTTAAGAAGCTTTTTGATATCAAGGATATGGAATACAGGAAAAGAACCAGGCAGTATGTCAACGGCGAGTCTTTTATTTACATGGGAAGAAACTACAGCCTGCAAATAATCCTGGATTATAAGGCTATACCGCCGGAAGCGAAACTAATACGCGGTAAGATTTGTGTTTACACCTGCTTAAAAGACGATAGATTAGTCAGATTAGCCCTTGAGAATTGGTATAAGGACAAGGCAAGAGAAAAAATTCAGGAACGGATTAACTACTACCAGCCTTACTTTGACGTCAAGCCGGCTAAAATTACGGTAAAAGATCAGAAAAAACGCTGGGGAAGCTGTTCAAGCAGAAAAAGCCTTTTATTCAACTGGAAATGTATCATGGCGCCATCACCGGTCCTTGACTATATCGTGGTTCATGAAATGTGCCACCTGGTACATATGAACCATTCAAAAGAGTTCTGGCAGCTGCTGAAACGAGTACTTCCCGACTATGAGAACAGAAAAGCCTGGTTAAAGAATAATGGGGTTAAATGTGATTTATAAGGGTAAGTTATTCTTACCCTATTGCTTCATTACCTTCTTCACTTGTCCTTATTCTGTAGCACTGCTCAACCGGTAATACAAATATTTTACCATCCCCGATATTGCCTGTTCTTGCAGCGCTCATAATTGCATCAATGGTAGGTTTGACGAAATTATCGTTTACCGATATTTCAAAGCGGACCTTGTTCAATAGATTAACCTGTAAAATATTGCCCCTATAGCTCTCGGTGTAACCTTTCTGCTGACCGCACCCTTTATCATGGCTGACGGTCATTTTATGAATATCGGCTTTGAAAAGAGCATCTTTCACTTGCTGGACAGCTTCAGGACGTACTATTGCGATGATCATTTTCATAAAGTATTATTACCTCCCCAATTTATACATTGTGTTTTTTACAAGCTTTGTTCCGGATTTGCTTCAATTCTGTGGAATGCCAAATCTGAACCAATAAATTCTTCATGGGTTGAAACCCTTAATCCATATACCTTGTCAATTACCTTATATATTATAAATCCTGCTGCAAGAGCGTAAACAACTGCCAGAAGCGAACCGGAAAGCTGAGCAAGGAAGCTCAGGTCAGAAACCCCGCCAAGGGCTTTTCTACCGAATATTCCAGCAGCTATACCTCCCCAGGTACCGTTAATCCCATGCAGCGGCCATACTCCCAAAACATCGTCAATCTTTAGTTTCTCGGTTTCATATTCATACAGCTTCATAAAAATAAACCCTGCTACTGCGCCAATTGCCAGAGCTGCAAAGGGGTGTACGACATCCGAGCCTGCACAAATCGCCACAAGCCCTGCCAGCGCTCCGTTGTGAGTAAATCCGGCGTCATTTTTGGAAAACAATAATCCTGCTATTGTGCCGCCTACCATAGCCATCAATGAGTTAATTACCACAAGTCCTGATATGTTCTCGATATTTTGAGCGCTCATGACATTGAATCCAAACCAGCCAATAATCAAAATCCAGCTTCCCAACGAAAGAAAAGGTATATTACTGGGTCTGGTATCCAGCTTTCCTTCATACCGGCCGATTCTGGGGCCAAGCAGAATTATTGCGGGAAGTGCAATCCATCCTCCGATGGAATGTACCACCACCGAACCCGCATAGTCATGAAACGGCGTACCGAAAATGTTCTGAAAAAAGGAATTAGCCTGTCCCATAAATGAAATTCTGCCCCAAAGAAGACCTTCAAAGAATGGATAAACCAGAGTACCTAATATTACGGCAGCTATAGATTGGGCAAAAAACCTCATCCTTCCGACGACGCCGCCTGATATGATTGCAGGAATAACAGCAGCAAAACCCAGCAGCAAGAAAAAGCGTGCCAATTGATATCCGCTGTTTGCTCCAAATGAAGATGGATTTGTATATAGTATGATTCCATAAGCCAGAGGAAAACCGGCCAAGAAATACACAACTGTTGTAATTGACCAGTCAAAAATAATTTTATTAAAAGCATTTACCTGATTTTTTTTACTAACGGTACCTGCCTCCAGGAATGCAAAACCTGCATGCATTGCCAGAATCATTACTGCTCCAAGCAACAGGAACAATACATTCATCGAACTCATAACCATATTCTCCCTTCGAAAATAACAAATGGAAATACATTATTGTATTTTTACTGTTTATTAAATTATGCTGTCATTGCATTGAAAAAAGTTTTCAGAAGTATCGTTACTTCCAATTTGAATGCTTCATTGCTTCAGAATTAAAGAAAGCTTCTCTGCTTTTGGATTACCAACTATGTAATGTGTAGATTTTAATCTAAAAGCGGTGTAAATGCAAGACTAATTTTTTATGGCGTGTTTTTTTACATTTTATCAATCCATAAATAAAAAATTTGCCAAGCAATTAACCAATACATTATAATAAAAATAAGAGTCGCTGACTGATTTTAGGTGTCATACGGCTATTAACCTGATTTATGTGAGGTCGGAATATGGGCGCGATAACTCCCATGATGCAGCAATATCTGGATGTAAAGGAACAGCACAAGGATTGTATACTTTTTTTCAGACTTGGCGATTTTTATGAAATGTTTTTCTCCGATGCAGAGCTTGCATCCAGAGAACTTGAAATAACGTTGACCGGCAGAGACTGCGGTATGGAAGAAAGGGCGCCGATGTGCGGCATACCTTACCATGCCGCTGATAACTACATTTCCAGACTTATCACCAAAGGATACAAGGTAGCCATATGCGAGCAGGTTGAAGATCCTGCGCTTGCAAAAGGTATTGTTAAAAGAGACGTCATCAAAATCGTGACACCCGGCACCGTCACTGATTCATCCATGCTTGAAGACAAAAAAAACAATTATCTTATGTGCATTTACAGGTTCAAGCACCTTTATGGCCTTGCCGTCGTTGACATCTCAACGGGAGAATTTGCCTGCACTCAGATAAGCTGGGGCAATACCCTTGGCAAGCTGATGGATGAAATTGCGAAGTATTCGCCATCCGAAATAGTTGCAAATGCCGATTTTTTCAATGATCCGGCTGTAATGGACATTGTCCGGAAAAGATTCAATGTCTATGTATCAGAGCTTGAAGATGTGTATTATGACGTGAATTATGCAACTTCAAAGCTCAACGCGAAATTCAGGGATTTGAACATCAGGGAACACGAATATGACCTTTCACTAAATGCCTCCGGCGCTATGCTTGAATATCTGGAACAAACTCAAAAGGTCAATCTGGATCATATTCAAACCCTGGCTTTCTATAAAATTGAAGAATTTATGGTATTGGACATATCAACGAGAAGAAATCTTGAGCTTACCGAAACCATGCGTGAAAAGAACAGGAAGGGGACGCTGCTCTGGGTTTTGGACAGGACAATAACCTCCATGGGAGGCCGCTGTATCAGAAAGTGGATAGAGCAGCCGCTTATCAAAGCCTCAGACATACAGGAAAGGCTTTTGGCTGTCAGTGAGTTCAAGGAAAAATTCATGGTCAGAATGGAAATAAGGGAGCTTTTGAAAAGGGTATATGATATTGAAAGGCTTATAGGGAAAGTAATACTTGGCAGTGTGAACTGCAGAGACCTCATAGCCCTGAAAAATTCCATCGGACAGGTGCCTTACATAAAGAACATTTTGAATTCCTGCACCTCCGGACTGCCGGGAAAAATCAATACGGAGATGGATACGCTGGATGATATTTTCAGACTTATAGAAGAGGCTATTATCGACGATCCGCCAGTATCGGTAAAGGATGGGCTTATTATCAAAACCGGATTTAATGAAGAAGTTGACAGGCTGAGATGGGCTTCCACCGAGGGAAAGGGCTGGGTAGCCGCACTTGAGGCGTCGGAAAGGGAAAAAACAGGGATAAAGAATCTTAAAGTCGGCTTCAACAGAATTTTCGGATATTATCTGGAAGTTACCAAATCCTATTTTCACCTTGTACCTCAAGATTACATACGAAAACAGACGCTGGCCAATTGCGAAAGATTTATAACCCAGGAACTGAAGGAAATGGAGGATAATATACTTGGAGCGGAGGAAAAGGTCATCCAGCTGGAGTATTCTATCTTTTGCGATATCAAAGAAAAAATAGCCGCCGAGGTTGCCAGAATCAAAAATACGGGAAGGTGTCTGGCAGAGCTGGATACCGTATGTTCCCTTGCAGATGTTGCAGACCGGGACGCTTACTGCATGCCTGAAGTCACGCTCCAGGATGGAATAGAAATAGTTGACGGCCGTCATCCGGTAGTGGAAAAAATGCTTGAACAGGGAACCTTCGTACCCAATGATACCTTACTGGACATGGAAGAAAACAGGCTTTCGATAATTACAGGGCCTAATATGGCAGGCAAATCCACATATATGCGGCAGGTTGCACTAATTGTGCTTATGGCGCAGATAGGCAGCTTTGTTCCTGCAAAATCGGCCCGGATAGGAATTGCCGACCGGATATTTACCAGAGTCGGCGCTTCCGACGATCTGTCAGCCGGACAAAGCACATTCATGGTTGAGATGACGGAGGTGGCGAACATTTTATCCAATGCCACGCAAAGAAGTATTCTTGTCCTGGATGAGATAGGCCGCGGTACAAGTACCTTTGATGGACTAAGTATTGCTTGGGCGGTTATAGAATATATAAGTGAAAAAGAATCTTTGGGAAGCAGGACCCTTTTTGCCACGCACTATCATGAGCTTACCGAACTGGAAGGAAAAATTACCGGGATTAAGAACTACTGTATTTCAGTTAAGGAAAAAGGCGAAGATATCATATTTTTAAGAAAAATCATACGCGGCGGCGCTGACGGCAGCTATGGCGTACAGGTGGCAAGACTGGCAGGAGTGCCGCAGCCGGTGATCGAACGGGCAAAAGAGCTTTTAAAAGAACTGGAAGACTCGGATATAAGTAAGAGAGAACATCGACTCCGCAGGAACAAACAGCCGGCGCCGGGACAGATGGATATCTTTTCCTTTAACAATGAAACAAAAGGCAAAAATGAGATAATGGAAGAATTGAAAAATCTGGATGTTTCCGTTATGACTCCACTGGAAGCATTAAACATTTTATACCGGCTGCAGCAAAAAGCCCGAAAGGGCTGATGAAATTGACGGAGGTCAAAATGGGAAAGATAATAATACTTGATGAAAATACATCCAATAAAATTGCGGCAGGAGAGGTGGTAGAAAGACCTGCATCGGCTGTCAAGGAACTTGTAGAAAATTCACTTGATGCAGGTGCTTCCAGCATAACCGTAGAGATCAGAAACGGTGGCATTTCGTATATTAAGGTAATGGATAACGGCTCCGGAATGGAAGAGGATGATGTAGGTATAGCTTTTGAAAGACACTCTACCAGCAAGATCAGGAATGCCGATGATATAGAAAACATCAGAAGTATGGGCTTCAGGGGTGAAGCATTGGCCAGCATAGCGTCGGTTTCCTCCGTACAACTGACAACCCGTACGCCGGAAAATTCCAATGGTACATCAATAGAAGTACAAGGTGGAAGCATAATTGACATAAAGCCGACAGGATGTCCTGTCGGTACAACAATAGTGATTCGTGATTTATTTTTCAATACACCTGCGCGTTTTAAATTTTTAAAAAAAGATGCAACAGAGGCGGGGTATATATCAGACGTCATAAGCAGAATAGCGCTGGGTAATCCCAATGTAGCTTTTAAATTGACAAGCAATGGTAATGTCGTACTTCAAACTCCAGGAAACAATGACTGTATAAGCTCAATTTTCAGCATTTACGGAAGGGATACTGCAAAAGACGTATATGAAATAAATTTTGAAGATGGAAAAATCAAGGTTTCGGGATATATAGGGAAGCCTGAAATTGCAAGGTCCAGCAGGAATAACCAGTCAATATTCATAAATAGGCGCTTTGTCAGGAGTAAAATCATAACTTCTGCTCTTGATGAAGCTTACAGCACATTTTTAATGAAAAACAAATACGCATTTTCAATAATCAATCTTGAGATAAATCCTGTATTGGTTGACGTCAACGTTCACCCATCAAAAATGGAGGTTAAATTCTCCAACGAGCAGGAGATATTCAAGGCTGTTTACCATGCCGTAAACAATACCCTATTGGCAAAATCCGGCATAAGGGCTGCAAATCCTTCAGACACTGTTAAAAATCCCTTTAGACTTGATAAACCCAATGTACCTGAAGCTGATTATAAACAACAAAGCTTCAGTTATGAAAAACCCATTGCAAAGCATGAGGCATCCATTGTAAAGGAAACTAGAGGGGAACCTTCTTTTTACAATACTGAGAAAGACGACATCCCTGCTGATATGGCTCCGGCAAGTTCTGTGAACAAATATGAGAAAAGCGAAAATTATGAAAATATTCATGAATCCGGTAGTTTAAAAGTCATGGAGAGCAGTGGGATATCCGACAAAACAGAGAATAGGGAGAAATCTGACAAAAAGGAAGAATACCATACTAAAGAAGAATATAGCAATAAGGAAAGCTGCGAAAATATTAAAGAGATTGATAAGTTAACAGATGCAAGAATCATAGGCCAGGTTTTCAACACCTATATATTATTGCAGCTTCAGGAGCAGCTTATACTTGTGGATCAGCATGCAGCCCATGAAAGAGTTGTATATGAAGAGTTAAAAGATCGTTTAAAGAGCAAAATTCCTATTGCGCAAACTCTGATCACTGGTCAGGTTATTGAATTGACAAGGCGGGAAATTGAATTATTAAATATGGAAAAAGCGGTTTTCCTTAATCTGGGCTTTGATTATGAGCCGTTTGGAAATAATTCCGTTATCCTTCGCACAGCGCCTCTGTCTGAGAATAGTAATTCCAGGGAAATATTTCTTGAATTGCTCGATTATATATTAAGCAGCGGAAGAACTGAAAGAGATTTTTCTTCTGATGAAGCGCTTTATAGAATCGCTTGCAAGGCAGCAGTGAAAGCTAATAAGAAACTGGACGGGCTTGAAATAAACTCTCTGCTTAAAAGGCTTTCCGTTCTTGAAAACCCGTATACATGCCCTCACGGTAGGCCCTCTGCCATAAAGATAAGTAAAATGGAGCTGGAAAAAATGTTCAAGAGGATTGTATAAAAATCTTCCAGCTGGGTATAATTGGAAAATGGTGAAGGGGGGAACAAGTGATATGGAGCCTGTTATTGTAATAGTAGGCCCGACGGCATCAGGAAAAACCAGCTTGTCCGTAGAGCTTGCTAAAAAAATAAACGGTGAGATAATCTCGGCAGATTCCATGCAGATCTACAAATATATGGATATTGGGACCGCCAAGCCGGATGCTGATGAAATGGCCGGTATACGACATTATTTAATTGATGAAATATACCCTGACGAGGAATTCAGTGTTGCAAAATACAGAAAATTGGCGCAGAGGTACATAAATGAAATCATTGAAAAAGGAAAGCATCCTGTAATTACCGGCGGAACCGGTCTATATATCAACTCTCTGGTTTATAATATTGATTTTTCCGAAACTACTATAGACTGGGAATTACGTGAGCAGCTAAAAAAGCAATCGGAGGAAAATGGAAACAGGTACCTTTATAATCAATTGCTGGAGATGGATCCGGAGGCTGCGAAGAGAATTCATGAAAATGATATTAAGCGCATAATTCGTGCAATCGAAGTTTTTAAGCATACCAACAAACCTATTTCATTACACCGGCAGAACTCAAGGCTTGAACCTCCTCCATATGACTACCTGATTTTCGGATTAAGAATGGAAAGGGCCAGGTTATATGAAAGAATAGATAAAAGAGTCGATATTATGTTTGAAAGAGGTCTTGTAAACGAAGTCAGGAAGCTCAAGGAAATGGGTTATGAGAAAAATTTTACAGCAATGCAGGGGCTGGGCTATAAAGAAATATTTTCTTTTTTAAGAGGCGAAGCTACACTTGATGAAGTGAAATATATCATCAAACGGGATACCAGACATTATGCCAAACGTCAGCTTACGTGGTTTAAGAGACTTGAAAACATCCGTTGGCTGGATATGGATGAGAGTACTACAAATATGGAAGTGGTAAAAAATATTCAATATTATATTGCAACATCTGGAATTTTCTTGTAGAATATGAATAAAAGATATTGCAAGAGAATGCTCAATTATGATTGATTTAGATACAATAGGTTTAAGGAGGATATTTTGGTGAATAAAGCTAATATTAATTTGCAGGATGTATTCCTGAATCAGGTAAGAAAAGAACACATTGCTGTTACAATCTATCTTACCAATGGTTTTCAGCTCAAGGGTATGGTAAAGGGTTTCGACAATTTCACCGTTGTACTTGATACGGAAGGAAAGCAGCAGTTGGTTTATAAACATGCTATTTCCACAATCAGTCCAATGAAAGTAGTGAATTTCATTTTTAACGACAACAATAAGGAATAATACATAATTATTAAAAAAAGAGCCTTTGCGTAAGGTTCTTTTTTATTTTTGGTATTTATTCTTAATTTACAATATAATTTCATTTAAAGCTTTCTGAATACTCCTATGACCTTACCCAGTATGGATAGATTCTCTCTCACTATTATCGGATCCATGAACTGATTCTGAGGCTGCAGTCTGACATATCCCTTTTCCTTGTAAAAGGTCTTCACGGTCGCTTCGTCTTCGATAAGAGCCACCACAATCTCACCGTTATTTGCAGTGGATTGCTGCCTGACAAGTACAAGATCCCTGTCCAGAATTCCAGCATCCACCATGCTGTCTCCCTGCACTTTTAGCATAAAAGCCGTAGAATTCTGAACAAAATCAACAGGAAGAGGGAACGTATCTTCAATATTCTCTACCGCCAGAATAGGCATACCGGCGGTTACTTTACCTATGATGGGTATATCCACAAGTTCTTTTCTTGAATAATAGTCTTTGGAATCGGCAGCATCAGCATTGGACGACTGATGGGATCTTATGCCTCCGCCTATCACTTTCAAAGCCCTGGGCTTGGTAGCATCCTTCTTAATAAGGCCGCCTTTTTCAAGCTTCTCAAGATAACTGTGAACTGTTGATGTGGATTTGAAACCAACAGCGCTGCAAATCTCCCTGACAGACGGGGGATATCCTTTTTCTTCAACCTGGCTGTTGACAAAATCCAGAATCTCCTGCTGCTTTTCAGAAAGTTTTTTTTGCATAAGTAACACCTCTCAATCAGTCTTCTAATATTGCAGCGAAAAGTACATTATTTATGAATTTTTCGAGAAATGATTGCGAAGCTTCAACGCATTATTTCTCAAGGTCGTTCGGATTTGTTCGCTGTAGTACTAAAACCATTATAGCAAATTATTCTAAAATGTCAAACAAATGTTCGAAAAATATGTTGACAGGAAACAAATGTTCGTATA
>VEPD01000383.1 GCA_012027035.1 Ruminiclostridium sp.
CCCCTGGAAACAATCACTTACGATGAAATACTATCTTATGATGAAAGGCGCCAGGAAGAAGGCTTGTCTGAGTCAAGTGTTCATTTCCTTGAATCCAAGCTGATACTATTTTATTAGTACTGTTTCAATGTGGATGAAGATGTTAAATATTCTAAGGTCCTTCGGCAATTAAAGAATTTAAAGACAGATCAACCAAAAATTAAAATCAATCCTAAAGATATTCTGTTGCCGGAAGAGATCAAGCGATTAATCAATGTGGCCACTCTTGAAAGGGATAGGTGTATTGTATCGGTATTGTATGAGGGCGGTTTAAGAATGGGAGAGCTGCTTGCATTGACTACTGACATGGTAGAGATGAATAAGAAAAACCAGGAAGTCATATTGCATATCCCTGATGTAGAAGGGTGCAAAACTGGCGCAAGATCGGTTATGTGCATGGAGATTTACGGATATGTCAATGATTGGCTTAAATGCAATCCTACCAGCAGATTTATTCCGATGTCGCCAAGTGGTATAAGTTCTGCTGTAGATGTCTTATTCAAGCGTGCAGGTATAACCAAACCAAGCAATCTACATAACATAAGACATTCAAGCATAACCAACGCTGTAAACATTGGCATGCAGCAAAACATGATTTGCATGAGGTACTGGGGCGCGGTATTCACTCCAATGCTTAATGTTTACATTCATTTAAATGAACAAATGACGAACCAAGGATACAGGAACGCAAAGGGCATGGGAGAAGGTAATGGCAAGACCGTAATTAATCCATTGGCTTCAAGATGTGTTGAATGTGGCAACCTCATCCAATCTGGTAGTCTTTGCAAAGCATGTACTGATACTAAAAAGCTCACTCAGGAAAACCAACAAACGAAAGAACAATTAGAAAATCTGATTATAATAAATAAAAAGCACATGGATGAAAACAGCATGTTAAAGACACAAATGGAAGCCACACAGAAAGGCTATGAAGAGCTTAAAAAGCAGATGGAGCTCGTCACGGCAGCGATGACAGCAATGCAATGATTTGGTAAGTAAATTGATGAAAAGAGTTAATTCGATTGGATTAACCTGGATATTCTGTCCTGCGTCTCTGCGAGATCTCACAGATATCCTCCGTGGCGCCAGGACAGAAATAATTCTTTTCAACAATTTCTGATATCATTTTCTGTCCTGCCGGTGAGCTGGCCAGATCTTTGGGACCTGGACAGAAATTAATTTTCGTCTCAGCTCGTTTTGTTTGCATGTCTCCCCATCCTTCTTTTTAGTATGTCCTCTCCGGAGGCCTGGATCTCAGCTGCTGCACGGACAGAATATCAGGGTTATGCCCTCCAGGATAGCTGGCCAGTAATTAATGACCCGGTAGACCTTATTGATTTGCTCCCTGAAAATTAAGTTTTTATATTAATATGTTCTTTAATATTTTCTGTCCAATTCTGTCTTAATTTTCATATTAAAAATCATGATGTGTGGACATAATACAACAGCATAAAAAAGAGATAGCAAAGATAGGTATATAGCAAAGAAAGTTATAAAGATATTTTAATGAAAAGATATAAAATATCTTTAAAGAAGGCAGATAAAATAGCAGAACAATAGTTTTGACCTATTTTATAATGTTCAGCTGTTGTGGAGGTAAGAATAGTACTCTATAGCGAAGCTGAGGCATAACCACAAGAATAAAAATAAAATAAATTAAGAAAAGGTACGTATATGAAATCAAGAATGAAACCAAGAAGCGTTGTTGAGATCGCAGGAAGTTTTCTCGTTTCAATTCCACGACAATATGCAGATCTTATTGGAATAGAAAAAGGGTCAAAAATTAACATTAGCTTGAATGAAGATGGAAAACTGATGATTACACCGGCCAGGCCTGCCAAGACACAAGCCGATGTATCTAACGACCCCCGCAAAAGAGGTGTTAGTAAGTGACTGTTTATAATGCATCATACATAGAGTTTTGCAAAGAGAGAGTTAAGATGCAGGGTGATGACCTTCGACGGTGGGTAAACAGTGAGAATCCGCTATTAGCTAAAATATGTAAACAAATTCTTGAGGTAGCGGGAGAAGGGATTCAAAAGACATGACACTTTTGATTAAAATCTTAAGACGTTAGAGGAAGTCTTTTATGAATCTTAATAAAAAATACACTGAGGATAACACTTCAGATGCTAGTTTAGAGGCAAATCTTTTTGAATGTATCAAAACGGCAGGAAACATCACTTTCGTTGACCTTCAACAAAAGTTTGGAGAAGGAGATTTCGGAATATATCTAGACAGTTTAAATATTATCCTGTGGGGTGGATTGAGGGAAGAGATCTGCCATGCGCTTGTATCTTTGAAAAATAAAGGACGTATAAAGTACGCTCCATGTTCTGTTCTGGTTTACATTTTGGAGGGCATGGCAATGGTTCATCCTGTGGTTATAACAGCACCACCGGAAGGCGGTTTTAAAGAGCTCTGTTGGTTTCCCGTTGTAATTTTGGCTAATGAAAGCAAGATCGAAGGATGAGATGATGAGTTTAATTAAAATCATAATTATGTCCGTGCTCTTGCCCTGTAGTGTAGGAGGAAATAATGCACCAACATGATCTGCTTGGATTACCCGCGGGTATTGAAACAGTTAAACATGCCCTGAAAATCCTTTTTGAAAAGGATAATGTCGTTGAACTCAGGATCCTTAAGACTGGCAGAACTGCCACAGTGTCAGGGTATTTTAATGACCTGGATAAGCTGGCAGATGTGGCTATAAAGTATAGTGGCATTGCTCCGGCAGTATACGTTACAATTAACCCTGTAACTCCTGTTTTGCTAGCACGTGCAAATAATAAAGTGAATTTAAATGTCGTTAACACCTCCGCGGATGAGGATATTGTTAAACGCTGCTGGCTTCCTATCGATTTGGATTATGACAGGCCTGCTGGTGTGTCAACCTCTGATATTGAGCATGATAAAACACATGAAAAAGCCAGGGAACTGATAGATTCTTTAACAAAAATGGGCTGGCCTGCTCCAATATATGCTGATTCAGGAAATGGAGCGCACTTGCTGTATAGAATTGATTTACCAAATACTTCCGAATCAGCGCAGCTTGTTAAAACCTGTCTTAATGCATTAGCCTATCTGGTTGATCATGATAAAATTCATGTGGATGAATCGGTTTTTAATTCTTCTCGAATCTGGAAACTGTATGGAACAAAGGCATGCAAAGGAGAAAACCTGCCTGAAAGACCACACCGGATTTCTAAAATATTGAGTATACCTGAAGAAATTAAAACCATTAGTATAGATCAATTGATAGATCTAAGTAACCTAGCTCCGATCCCTGAGGAACCACAGTTCAACAAAACCTCTAAGTTTGATATTATTAATTGGATGAAGAAATTTGGGTTATCTGTCAAAAACCGCATAACCAAGAACAACAGGGAAACGTATGTTCTAAATAGTTGTCCCTTTGACTCTGCGCATAAAGATGCCAGTATTACTCAAATGAATAATGGTGCGCTGGCTTTTAATTGTTTTAAGAATTCCTGTAAAGATCATCATTGGAAGCAGCTGAGAACTAAATTTGAACCCAATGCATATTCTTCAGAACACAAGGCCTTAAAAAATGACAACAGTACCACATACAATCAGGCAAGCGCACTCATTCAATATACCAGTTTGCCGGGTGTTGAGTTGTTTCATGACGAGAAAAAAGAACCCTATGCGCGGCTTCCTATTGATGGAAAGAATATGATCGTGCCGGTTGGAGGTAGGGATTTTAGGCGCTGGTTAACCCGGTCTTTCTTTGCAGATACCGGAACTGCTCCGGGATCAGATGCGTTGACGAGTGCACTTGGTGTTATTGAGGCTATTGCGTGCTATTCCGGAAAGGAGTATGAGCTTTTTAACCGTGTGGCCTTGTATGAAAGTGCGATCTGGTATGACCTGGGAGCCGGGGAAGCGGTGAAGATCTTGGCAGGAAAATGGGAGTTTGTGAAAGAGCCTCCGATCCTGTTCAGACGCCAGACACACCAGAAATCTCATGATTCCGGAAAAATCAAACAAAATGGTGATGTGACGAAAGTCCTTAAATATGTCAATATTGAAAGTGAAAATGAGCAGTTGTTGTTCCTGGTATATTTGATATCCTGTTTCGTGCCAGAAATCCCTCATCCTATCCCTGTACTGTATGGTGATAAAGGGAGTTCGAAAACGACAGCATTGAAAATGGTTAAAGAAATAGTGGACCCGAGTGTATTGCAGATCATCAGCTTCCCTCATAATAACACAGAGTTAGTACAAAAATTATATCATCACTATCTGGCTCCGTTCGATAACATTGCTGATCTTAGCGAAGGACAAAGTGATGCACTTTGCAGAGCATGTACTGGAGAGGGAGTAAGCAAAAGAGCGTTATTCACAAATGAAGAAGATGTGATTTTTAACTATAGAAGGTGCGTTGCCTTGAATGGAGTTAATCTCGTGGCAGATAAGCCTGACCTCCTGGACCGTGCGATCCTGCTTCGAATGGAACGGATCTCTAAAGATAACCGCAAAACCGAATATAAGATCTGGAAGGAATTTAATGAGGAAAAAGGAGAGATCCTGGGAGGTATATTTGATACCCTGGCAAAAGCCACACTCATAAAGCCAACAATTCACCTGGAGGAGTTGCCTAGGATGGCAGACTTCATGGAGTGGGGGTGTGCGATCTCCGAGGCTTTAGGTCCTGAAACGAAAACGTTAGAAATTGGAACGAAAACGTTAAAAACTGGAATAGAAGCGTTTAAAGAATCATATCTTGGGAATATTCAATCACAGAATAAAGAAGCGATTGATGCAAGCCCTGTTGGAAATGTGATTATTAAATTAGTAGAGGATGGATTTAAAATAAAAAGGGCAGATACGCTTAATGTTGAGAAAGCGACTTCGTGGAAAGGTACTGCCTCAGAACTTCTGTCTTTGCTTGAAGAATGCGCGACTTTTTATAAAATTAATATCAAGTCAAAAACATGGCCGAAAACTGCCAACGTTTTAACCCGGAGAATTAATGAAATTAAAACGAACCTGCAAGAAGAAGGAATTAATTTTGATGCTCGACGAGAGGGTAAAGATAGGGCTCGAACTCTATGTTTATCCCAGCTTCAGGGAAATATCGGTCATATCGGTCTATCGTCCGCTTCGCAAACGGCAGACATCACAAAAGCGGACGATACTCAAAAAACTAACCGTCCGCTTACCGTCCGCTCAGACCAGGCGGACGATGCTCACAAATCGGCGGACGATATACAAAGAGAACAATCGTCCAATAAAAAGAAAGATGCCTCGACACAGGCGGACGGTAAGGACGGTAAGGACGATATTTCCCCGCGTTACGGGAAAGAAAAGCGTGATAGCTCCCCCCGTCCCGTTACGGGATTAGAGGGGGGTAGACTGGCTGAAGGTGCTGGAGTTTTAAAAGAAGTCAATTTCATAGAAAAGATAGAAAAAGCAGCCAAAAAATGGGAGCAAATTAAAGAAGCATCGGTCAATTCATCAACATTAACAGAGGCTGTTTTATGGGTGTGCAAAGAAACTGACCTTGAACCTTCAGAGGTTCGCCTGATATTGGAAAGAGTTTTCAAAATAACTCCGAATACTTCAGATGAGACAATCATTGAAGTAAACGGGGAAGTTTCAAAGGTGGTAATTGAATGAGCATTATTTACATGGATACGGAGACTACAGGGCTTGATGCCTTCAAAGACAAAATCACCCTCATACAAATCAAGGAGGGTAATAAGATAAGGCTGGTAAAGACCTTCAATGAAGCCAAAATAAGGGAAATAAAGGATCTACTTGAGAATAACTTCATAGTAGGTCACAATCTTAAATTTGATTTGAAGTTTTTAAAGCAGCAATTTAACATAAATCCTGATAATTTCTTTGATACCTGGATCGCTGAAATTCTCATTAGTGGAGGGATGAAAGCACGACAGAGAGGGGCTGCTACTCTTGAAGCGGTAACAAAGGAGTATCTAAAAATTGAATTAAATAAGGATGAAGAGTTAAGAACATCATTCAAGGGCACGGATTTGACTAAAGATCAAATCAATTATGCAGCTTTAGACGTGGCAGTATTACCACATATTTACAAGCAACAGCAGGTACAACTTAAAGAACTTGGCCTTGAAAAAGTCTTTGAAATTGAGATGGGGTGTATCCTAGCTACTGTGTGGCTTGAACTTTCAGGGCTTCCGTTGGATATGGAAGGATTAAAGAAAGTACAACTTGAGACTAAAAAGAGAATAGAAGAGGCAGAACTAAACGTAAAAACAATACTGAAAGAATCAGGATATAAGAATCTTGACCTTTCAGGGCTTCCGGTTGTGAGCATTGACAGTCCTAAACAGCTCCTTGAGGCTTTACATGGAATAGGGTTTAAGGTTGATTCCACAGGGGATGAGGTCATATCATCGTTAGACCATCCAATAGGTAAAGCTATAAAAGAATATCGCAAGCAACAGAAGCTTTTAACAAGTTTTATCTTGAAGTATCCTGAACACCTCCACAAAATAACCGGACGTATTCAACCGGACTTTAACCAATATGGCACAAATACGGGAAGATTCACAAGCAGTAAACCAAATATGCAACAAGTACCTCATGATAAAAGTATACGGGCATTATTCAAAGCAAATCCTGGAAACAAGATCATAACAGCAGATTACTCGCAAATTGAATTACGGATAATTGCTGAAGTCTCGCAAGAACCAAGGTTTCTTGAGATATACAACAATAACAAGGACCTCCACAGGCTGACAGCCTCATTAATCTTGAATAAGCCCGAAGCAGAGGTTACAAAAGAGGAACGCCAGCAGGCAAAGGCGATAAACTTCGGTTTTGCTTATGGACTCGGAGCAAAGAGCTTTAAGGAAAAAGCAAAAAACGATTATGAGATTGATATTTCAATCGAACAGGCGCAAGAATTTAGAAACACCTTCTTTAAAAACTACCCTATCCTGGCCGCCTATCTGCAAACAGCGGCGAGGACAGCAGCGGGAAGAAAGCAGATTAGGAATAAATCCGGGCGGATAGTTCGATTTGAGCAGGGGCTAGAAGGCTGGCAGTATGAAAACATGGGAAGAAATACCCCTATTCAATCCTTAAGTGCAGATATAACCAAAAATGCTATGGGAAGACTGTATAATAAACTAAAGCCTTATAAAGCAAAGTTAATCAATGCCGTTCATGATGAACTTGTGTTTGAAGTATCACAAGAACATGCAGAGACTACAGCCAAAATAATAAAAGAAGAAATGGAAGCAGCAGGGCAGGAATATTTAAAAAATATTCCCTGTATTGTGGAAGTTACTATAGGGGAATCATGGCAGAAATGATAAAAATTATTTTTTTGGATGTAGTTGTATCCTCTTCAACTTCCTTATAACTACACATACAAATCAATATCGGAGATCCCACAACAATAAAAAAACAGTGAGGAAATATGACAAATCTAATTATAAAATTTAATCAAGAATATGATCAATTCATAACCGCTATTGCCTTGAGAATGGATTCAATTGATGAGGTTTTAAATCGGAAGATTGGTCTAGTTATTGCAGACATCTTCATGATATGTCTCATCATTTTTTTTCTTATCAGAGCATTATAATCTTATCAAAATTACGACAAATTGTTTTTATTTTTATTTGATTTATTTATTGCTATATGTAAATATATATTCCTATTTATTGTTATATAATTCAAGTTATATCACATCATCAAATTACCTATAAAATATAAGCAATATACTTAGAATATATTATAAACCTTAGTTTTATTACCTATGAAGTACTATAAGTATCTATGGCAACTCAGATACACGTCACACTTTCGGGAAAATTAGAAACTGCATTTAAAGAGGCTATTGCTAACGGTTTATTTGGTTCACAAGCTGAATTAATCAGAACGGCAGTAAGAAATGAGCTATTGAAATCAAATCCAGGGATATTTCAAGAGAATTAAATGGGACAGATCAATAAAATAAAACTGAGACAGCAATTGATTAAAGGTGAAATCCGTATCTATTGCCTAGTATTGATGCATGATATTGTATTTTGTAATAAAACGGACTGTAATTTATATTCAAAATGTCATAATAATATGGAGCTATAACCATGAATAAAATCAAAATATTAATTGTATTGTTTTTAATCATTCTGAGCTTAGTGATTTTATTCCCTGAAATCGTACAATCTCAATATTTCCAAGATTATATTAACGCTGAATTATATTATTTGGACTGATGATTTATGATAAAAATATCGAATTTTCATAAGCGAGCAAAACTTACCGTACCTAATTTTTGTGTTGGCCTCGTATCCATATTTCAGCTACATAGAATTGATTTTTATGTCGGTTTTTCAGCTTTAGCGGTCTTGATTCATCCTATCAATAACGATATATTTCGATATGAAACAATGGAGAAATTGACATGAGTATACTAGGATATGGTATTTATTCCGATACTGAAATCCAACAATTAAGAAACCAGTACCAGAAAGCACAAAATGAAAAAGAATCATGGAAAAAGGGATACATTGAGCTAAAAACAAGAACTAGCCCAATGACCCAACAAAACGAGAACCTTATCAAGAATCAAGAAGGGTTAAATAGGGAGGTCCTCAGACTTAATCAGCTCATTGAGACCTTGAAGATACAGGGGGAAAACGCTATAATTCTGAAACAATCAGAAAAAGAGAAGGGATTGCTGCAAGACTTGAATTTAAAGACCGAGCAATTAATTACAACTCAAAAAGAACTCACTGATGCAAAAGGGAGGATTGAGATACTCCAGGATGCAACCGGGTTAATGTATGTATCTGAAAATGATATTGAAATTGGGTATGGGAGAACGAACAGGAATGGAGTACGATTAAACTTGATAAGAATCAAGAAGCAACATTTAACCGAGTTACCCCTTGAAAGCAAGGATGGATATGATATTTTTGCAGATGGTGTGAGTTATCCGAGTTCGATCATGGATGCTATCAGACAAAAAAGAAACTCCGATCCTAAATCAATTGAAACTATCAAACCAACAGGAACAATCAATAAGACGGATAATTTTATTGAACCCGATAATGAAACAGATGATAGCGAAGCAGTAAAACAAGATAATAGCGAAGCAGTAAAACAAGATAATAGCGAAGCAGTAAAACAAGATAATACAGATAATGAACAGGAAGGTGAAGAACTTGAAGGATTAAGCCCTAATCAATATCGGGTTTATTCATTTATCAAAATTAAACCGGGTTTATCATTTACCCCAATTGCAGAGCAACTCAATATTGATAAAGGGAATCTATCCAGAGTCCTTAAGTCATTGGAAGAATCTAATTTCATTCGAAGAGATGAGTCAAATCATTTCTACACTAGATCCCTATAACAACTACAACACAAACACCTTTTGATATGTTTTGAAAAAAGATTTACACAAAGAAGAGAAAAACCTAACATACAAATTAGGAATACCGAATATACAACAATGCTACTATGAAAAGAAGAAGTCCAACATATACGGGTCATAACTTAAGAAAATTATCTGTTTTAATCTCATGTTTTAATTATTTCAGGACTGCTGGACAGGTGGCAAACGATACTTTGATACAAGGGGAATCACCGGCAGATCATAAGGAAGCAGTTAAGAAAAATCTCAGCAAGTTACGCCATTATTTTAAACATCCTTATCTTGATAGTAAACACCTAAAAACTAAAAAGGAAGGCAGTTATACTTATTATAGAGCAAATAAGAAAGGGCGAAAGGTAGCATGTGAACTATTCTATAGAAAAAAGAATAATATAGCTTTGAATTGGAATGGCCGTTATCATATCCAATGCGTTAAAGACTGTTCAGAATGTCAATTTAACCCCACTCTTAACCCTGATTATAAGAAGATCATAGAACAACAGGATACACGACCCATAGTCGTTATGGAGTGTAGTTCATGCGACTACAAACGAACCTTTAGAGTAAGCCCAGGCACACCCCAGGAACTTATAACGATGAAAAAGGAAATGTTTTTAAGAAATCATCGAATGAAGCAACATGGTCTTGGTGGATACCCTATAGCGGTCAATGATTGCAGGAATAGAAGGAAATCAAAGAGACATGAGAGAATAAGCAAACAGAATGATACTATTCTAGTGGATCACCACAAGGTTTTTGAGC
>VEPD01000124.1 GCA_012027035.1 Ruminiclostridium sp.
GGGTCAGACAGGTAGATTACCGGCAGAGCCTGCGCCAAACCTGCGTGAGTATTTGATTCAGGCAGCGGGGCTCAGCTGTCAAGGGCTTTCGCTGCGAGGAATCTTAACCTTTCTTCACAATGCTTTAGATTATGGTAGAAATTTGTTAAGTTCATGTGGCCTGTCATAATATCCTCTCTGGCATTTACATAATAATAAAGTATTCTCTGATATGCGCATATCCAGGGTACATATGCACTATCAAGTCTGTTTATATCGTCTTCAGTCAATGCAGTGTTCGAAGCGGAGCTATACATTGCGCATATTCCCAGTATTGAATCAGCGGATGCCGAGAACTCCCAGAATGAAATCTCGTGGAACTGCCTGATATAATAGTCCGACCACATTCGCATATGTTCATCTCTTGTTTTCAACGGCTGATATTTGCAAGACTGAAACTCCATATAAAGTCGGGCATACTTTCTCATTTTGCCTGTAACCATACTGTATTGTGGGAGTGCAGCGATCTTTTTCCTGCAGGTATCACTCAGCTTTTTCAAGTATCCGGTGATTTCCCTGCTGCTGTAATATTCAAAATCGGCGGCTGCCGGAATATCCGGGTCGATGGAATCTGATAGGGGCAGGTACAGCTGCTGTATTTCGCTGATGTCAGTTAATTTCCTTGTTTCCTGTATCCTGTCAAGTGTATGGCATTATGCATGTATTGACACACAGAATTCCACGTAATCCCCAATATCCCTGCAGCTTTTGGCAGCCAACATACATGAGCATTTTAAGCTATCCATACTGCAAATTGCATCCGGATCCTTCTTTTTTGCCTTTGGATCTCTCAGACTTTCAGGCAAAATAGTTGAAGTGGTGTTCAAATATTTTTTTACTTCCGGCATTATTTTCATATAATAGGCGTTTATGGATCTTAGTTTATCGGTTTGTATTAATGGTTTGATAGTTGTCACCTCCCGATATTCAAATTTATAATTTATATATGCCTGTATATTAGAATTTATGTTCCAAATTCTCCTTGAAAAAATCAACTTCTAATTGTATAGTAGTATTTAAGGCATTCTGATAAGCGGAATCTGCCTAAAATCAAGCGGGGCTCGATGCCCCTGAGATTTTGTCTATCAGTACCGGAGTTTATGAAATCCACAAAAACTTCCATGCTGATGGGTTAAGAGGTGCAACAACTGAAGGAGGCAGAATTATGGAAAGCAAAACTTTTTACATAACAACACCCATTTATTATCCCAGCGACAAGCTGCATATCGGTCATTCCTATACAACTGTGGCAGCTGACGCCATCTCCAGATATAAAAGGCTCAGGGGATATGACGTCATGTTTCTTACCGGTACCGACGAGCATGGACAAAAGATACAAAGAAAGGCCGAAGCAAAAGGCATAACACCAAAACAATATGTGGATGAAATCGTTTCGGGGATAAGAGATTTGTGGAAGCTTATGAACATAACCAACGACAGGTTCATCAGAACTACCGACAGCCATCATGAAAGCAGTGTGCAAAAGATATTTAAAAAGCTGTACGATCAGGGCGATATTTATAAAAGTGAATATGAAGGCTGGTATTGCACTCCTTGTGAGTCTTTCTGGACGAAGACGCAATTGGCGGAGGGGAAATGCCCCGATTGCGGAACAGAAGTGGAGCTGACCAAGGAAGAAAGCTACTTTTTCAAGATTTCCAAATACCAGGACCGTCTTATCAAGCACATTGAAGAAAATCCTGAATTCATACAGCCGGTGTCAAGGCAGAATGAAATGCTGAATAACTTTCTGCGGCCCGGCCTGGAGGATCTGTGCGTGTCCAGAACCACCTTCGACTGGGGAATACCCGTTTCCTTTGACGATAAGCATGTGGTATATGTCTGGATTGACGCCCTTTCCAACTATATTACGGCTTTGGGATATGGTTCGGATGATGATTCGGCATACAAAAAATACTGGCCTGCGGATGTTCACCTGGTGGGAAAGGAGATAGTCAGGTTTCACACTATTATCTGGCCTGCCATGCTTATGGCCCTGGGCGAGCCATTGCCGAAGCAGATATTCGGACACGGCTGGCTGCTCCTTGAAGGCGGGAAAATGTCAAAATCAAAAGGCAATGTAGTGGATCCGGTTATCCTGATTCAAAAATACGGTCTGGATGCAGTCAGATACTTTCTGCTGAGGGAAGTGCCTTTTGGGTCGGATGGCGTCTTCTCCAACGAAGCTCTGATCAACAGGATAAATTCGGACCTGGCCAACGATATAGGAAATCTTGTCAGCAGGACTGTAGCGATGATTGACAGGTACTTCGGCGGGGTAATACCGGAAGAACGCAGGGAGGGCGATTTTGACAATGAACTGAAAAGAGTGGTTATGGAAACGCCTGCAAAGGTTGAAGAGCTGATGGATCAGCTTCAGTTCAGTACAGCGCTTGCCGAAATATGGAAAGCCATATCCAGAACCAATAAATATATTGATGAAACAATGCCATGGGTGCTGTCAAGAAATGAAGCAGACAAGCCAAGACTGGCTGCAGTAATGTACAATCTCGCAGAAAGCCTGAGGGTGATTTCCATACTTCTTCAGCCTTTTATGCCTGAAACTCCGTTGAAAATATGGAACCAGCTTGGCATAGGCGGATGTGTTGAAGCGCTGCAATGGGAGAGTGCAAAGCATTGGGGCGGCTACCCTGAAGGAATTGCCGTCAGAAAAGGCGATGTGATTTTTCCGAGGATAGACAAAAAGAAGGAATTGGATGAAATAGAAATGATGACGGTCAAAACTCCGGAAGCGGAAACCCGGCCTGAAAGCCATTCAGCAGATGACGAAAGCAAGGTTTCAGCGTCAAAACAAGAGAATGCAGCTAAAACTGCTGAGCCGGCAAATCTGGAAAAACAGGAAACAGGTTCGCAATTGATATCAATTGACGACTTCGCAAAAATAGACCTGCGTGTGGCAATAGTACTGGAGGCCGAAAAAGTGGAAGGCGCCGACAAGCTTTTGAA
>VEPD01000084.1 GCA_012027035.1 Ruminiclostridium sp.
ACAGTTCCGGTATTTACAAAATTGCCTTCAGATCAAACAGTTGAAGCAACAGCTGTAAATACTCCTATAGCGGATGTCGACTTCGGAACTATAGAAGCTGCTGATATATTCGGTGTGACATTATCAAACGACGCACCTGCAACTTTCCCGCTGGGTGATACTATAGTAACTTGGACAGCTACTGACGGCAATGGTTTGACAGCAACAGCAGATCAAGTGATTACAGTTGTTGATACGACGGCCCCGGTGTTTACATTTGTTCCAGAAGCAAAATCTGTATATGCAACCGGAATTAAAACCATGGTGGACATTGGTTTGGCCACAGCCACGGATATATTTGGCGCAACAGTATCAAACGACGCAGCAGAATATCTATCTGACGGATTCCCTGTCGGTAAAACAACAGTAACCTGGACAGCCACTGACGGGAATGGCTTAACAACGACAGCAACTCAGGATATTATCGTTACATATGATTTTGCAGGATTCTTCCAGCCTGTTGATATGAATGATGTTGTAAACACTGTCAAAGCTGGAAGCGCTATTCCGATAAAATTTAGTTTGGGCGGTAATATGGGCTTGAATATATTTGCAGCCGGATATCCAAAGGTAGTTGCAATAACTGTCGATTCAAGTACTCAAACGGATGAAATCGAAACAACAGTAACAGCAGGGAATAGCAGTCTTTCCTATGACCCGGCTACAGACCAGTATACATATGTATGGAAGACTGACAAGGCATGGGTTGGACTAGGAAAGAAACTAATCGTCAGGCTTAATGATGGAACAGAGCATTATGCGAAATTCTTGTTCAAAAAATGAGATCATGTAAAGAAAGCAGTATTATGTAAACTTGGAGATGGCTTTTCTGCCTATAAACTAACTGAAAGAGCCGGCACTTCAAACCTGCTGGCTCTTATTATTTCTTTGTTGGTTGGATGGGACAAAGAAACTTCCAAAAGACAACTTTTCTTCAAATATCAAGAAAACAAATTCCCGGTTATCATTTAAATCATATATTTCATTGACGGCGAACGTAAGTTCGTTATATAATGTTTATGAAAGCTGTGATAAAATTACATATAAAGGGGTTTGTGCTTTGATGGAAATGTATACGGAATTGGAAGCGAACAGTGCTTGGCAGAACGGGTGCCGGTGGGTTCTGGAATCCGATTCGGATTATGAAGTATTGGATAACAGACATGACAAAGGATACAAGTATATACTGTCAATCAAAAGGATATTTATCCAACTGCTAAGAAGTTTTGTTGAGCAGGGGTGGGTGAGCAGGCTGGATGAAGGCAATATCGAGAGGATTGACAAATCGTTCATACTGCAGGATTTCAAAGGGAAAGAAGCCGACATTGTATACAAGGTGAGGTTTGGAGACAGTGAAGTCTTGTTTTATATATTGCTTGAGCTGCAAAGTACCGTGGATCACCGGATGCCATACAGGCTGTTGTTGTATATGGTCGAGATATGGCGGAACATAATAAGGGATACTGAAAGGAATGCGGCAGCAAGGAAGGATTTCAGACTTCCGGTGATTGTACCGTGTGTGTTGTATAATGGAGATGACAACTGGACGGTATGCCGGAGCTTCAGGGAGACGCTGGAGGCGAATGAGCTTTTTTGCGAATATGCACTGGACTTCAAATATATTTTGTTTGATGTGAAAAGATATAATAAGAAGAAGCTGCTTGAGCTTGCGAATGTGATCGGAGCAGTGTTTTTTTATCGACCAGAAGCAGCAGCTTGAAGAGATACTTGAGAGGATAAGGATACTTGTTGAGCTTATGCAGGCGATGAATGAGGCGGATTTTGATATTATAAATACCTGGATATCAAATATAGTTGCGGCTGGGTTCAAGAAGAAAGATGCCGAGGAGATAAGAAAGGCGATTCGGGAAAGCAGGGAGGTTGAAGAAATGGTATATGCAATGGAGATAGCCATACGAAAAAAGCTTGACGAAGTCGAGCAGCAAGGTCTTGAGAAGGGAATAAGGGAAGGGAAAAAAGAAGGGATAAGAGAAGGGAAAATCAATGATATACTGGAATTGCTGGAAGAAAACGGTAATGTACCGGAGGTGCTGAGAGAAAAAATATTTGCTCAGGATAATGCTGATCAACTGAGCAAATGGCTTAGGCTTGCTGCGCGTGTAAGAAGCATCGATGAATTTGTTGAGAAAATGAACCGGTAGACGGTTTCTGCAGTAATGGCCTGTGTTTAGGCTTTGCCTGTGTCTATACCAGGCTGAAAATCAATTTGTGGCTCTCAGCACCTGCCGGTGCCGTGATATAGTGATTGCAGCACAGCAGGAGGAGACTAATGAAGCCTTAAGTATTGGAGTCAAAAAATGGTTGGGGGTAAGGCAATGAAAAGTATAATTTTTAAGGATGGGTTGCTTTATATTGATGCTGTCCTTACTCATGGAAATAAAACTTTTAAAATTAAGAATGCTTTAGTTGATACAGGTTCCTTTTTACATAACGCTATGGTAAATTCACTTTTGATTTGATAGAATGTACTTACTTAGAAAAGGGGAGTTAATAAATGGAAGATAAAATAGATAAGGTATGTGATCTGATGGAAAAAATGTATATTGAGTTTTCCAAAAGGTTTGAAAATCAGGACATAAAACTACAGGAAATTGAGCATAAGCAGATTAAGATGGACATAAAAATCGAACAAACAATCGGACCAAAATTACAATCTCTATATGAAGCAAAAGATATTATATATGACAGACTGGATAAAATTGAGGATAAAATTGATACTGTTGCATCCAGGATGGAAAAACAGGAAGTTGAAATCAAAGTCATGAGAGGCGGTAAATAGGTAAAAAGTAATGTGAAAAGATTTGTTATTTTACTTTATAAAAGACTTCTCAAAAATCCTGCAGTATAGTATAATAAATCTCATAAGCAGTTGATAAGAGCGTGGTTGGAAACACAAATGTCAATTAGTGTAAAGACAGATAATTAGACTCAGGTTGAGGCACTTGCATAAAATATTATAAACATGTGTGTAAATAGGAGGAGATTATGGTAAAAAGATTTATTATTCTACTTATCGGCGTCCTGATAATGACCCAGGTACTGGCAGTAGGTGTCGGCGCAGCCAATGACAACGGGCAGGCGGCCAGGAAAATCGTTGTATTTAAGCAGGATTTTACCGGCAAACAGGCCAAAGATAAGGTTTTGAACAAGTACGGGGCTCAGAAGGTAAAGCACCTGGATATTATCAATGCTACGGCTGTCATGCTGACGCCGACTGTTGAAAAGCTGCTGGCAAAGGACGGCTCGGTGCTGAGGATCGATGAAGATATTGAGGTTTATGCAATTGGGAAACCGGCGCCGGTGCCGTCGCCTACTCCCAAACCTGACCCTAACTCGAATGAAGTGCTTCCATGGGGGATCGACAGGATAGATGCAGAGCGTGTGACGATTGACGATGGAGCCGGTACAAATATTAAAGTGGGTGTAATTGATACAGGAATTGATTTGACGCATCCAGAATTAGCCAGTGTTGTAAAAGGTGGAGTCAATACCATAGACAATCCTGAATCGACCAACTATGCGGACAATAACGGTCATGGAACTCATGTTGCCGGGATTATAGCGGCTTTGGACAATGAGGTTGGTGTTGTAGGTGTTAGTTCCCGTATTGACCTTTATTCTATAAAAGTATTGGACAGCAGCGGAAGCGGATATCTTATAGACGTGATAGAAGGGCTTCAATGGGCTGCAAACAACGGCATGCAGGTTGTAAATATGAGCCTTGGTACAAAAACCTATATAAAATCCTTTGAGGATGCTGTGAATGCTGCATATAACAACGACATAGTATTGGTGGCTGCTGCAGGGAATGAGTCGGGACCGGTTAGCTATCCGGCAGCGTTTTCCAATGTCATGGCAGTGTCGGCAACTGACATAAATAACAAAATAGCAAAATTCTCAAATAGAGGCCCGGAAATTGATGTTGCAGCACCGGGTGTAAGTATTCTTTCCACATATATAGGATCGACTTATGCAACGTTCAGCGGTACATCCATGGCTTCGCCTCATGTTGCAGGTGTGGCGGCGCTTGTGCTGACAGCAGGTAAAGGTGACCTGAATGGTGATGGGTTTCAGAGTCCCGCAGAGGTTATGGCCAGGATCAAGAATACTGCGACTGTACTGCCTTCGGAATCCAGGTATACCTATAAATACGGTTCCGGCCTTGTGAATGCGCTTAATGCGGTAACTCCATAATCCAAATTATAAAGACCTGCCGGGGGAAGGTGCGGTTTAATAGGGAAACTTACTGAACCATACCCAAACCGATACGGAAAAAGCAGGAGAGGCATTATCTCGAGGGATAGTGCTTTTTTCTGGCTTTTTAGCCATATTTACTTGGAACTCAGCTGAAAATTAGTTTCAACGGAATACTGTATGTTTATCGTTTCCAGAAGGATAGGTAGACACGGCAAAACCCTTCTACTTATTTTATTGAACTTTTAGAGATTTTATGCTATACTGAATATGAAAAAGAGGTGTTTCTGATGAAAGATCTGGAGCGAATGATTGAGGATGTAAACGCCTCCATGGCGATGGAGGGCATGCCCCTCACCGCGGAAGATAAAGCACGGATGCGGTATTGCGCCGGAGATAAAAAGAAAACGGATCAGGTTGTCGCTGAACTGATACGGAAGTATTCGGTTAAAGCGGAGGACGTTCATGAACAGAAATTATGAATATGACTATGAATGGGATAGCAGATACTGCTATCCCAAATCTTTTGTACTGAAAAACAAAATGGGTATAAGGGACGCCGAACAGTTGCACATTGCAGAAAGAGAAATCGCAGCTGTTCGGATTCTGGAGGCCAGGGTCAATCCTGTTCTCGGCAGGTTTGATTTAAAACATCTGCAGGACATACACCGGTATATTTTCAAAGATATCTATGAGTGGGCAGGCGACCTGCGATGGGTTAACATCTCGAAGGGAAATCAGTTCTGCCTCTATCCGTACATAGAATCCAATGCAGACAAGTTGTTTAATAGGTTAAAAAATGAAATGTATCTGACCAACACATCAGATTATGAGATACCCTTTCGTTTATCCTTTTATCTGAGTGAGATCAATGTGATCCATCCGTTTCGGGAAGGCAACGGATGGGTACAGCGGCTATTTATTCAATATCTTGCTGAAAACGCCGGATCCCAAGTAGACTTTTCGCAGGTTACAGGTAAGGAAATGATAGAGGCCAGCGCGGAAGCCTTCGCCTGTGATTACAGCAAAATGAATGCTCTTTTTCAACGAATCACCACGCCATTGCAGGAACCGACAATGGGACAAACCTTCCGATTACAATAAGTCATGTCATTAAGTCAGTCCTATTTGAGGGGACTGTTTTTATTTACGTCAATTTTATGGGCAGCCGGCCCCTTGCTTCAACTCGCTGATTCGTCCGTTTCCAAGTTTTCCCCGTTTCCCATGACCTGGATAAATATTTCAGTAAGTTCCGGGTCGAATTGCGTGCCTGCACAGCGTCTTATTTCCTCAATGGCTTCATTGTGGCTCATTATATCCTTATATACTCTGGAATGGGTAATTACGTCATAGGTGTCCACAATGGTGAGTATACGTGATAACCTGGGTATTTCGTTACCTTTCAAACCTTTTGGATAGCCTGTACCGTCCCAGTGTTCATGATGATGGAGAATATATTCGGCAATATAGGAAAGCTCCTGGGAGGATCCTGCTATTTGGTAGCCTTTCTCGGGATGCTTTTTCATTTCCTCCCATTCATCCTTGGAGAGCTTACCGGGCTTTTTCAGTATATTATCAGGGATGCCGATCTTGCCCATATCGTGGAGTACTGCCAGCAGTTTCAACTCGTCCAGTTCGGAAGCGGTAAGTCCGATTGCCTTGCCGATCTTCGTGGAAATTGACAGCATTCGCCTTGCATGTTCTTCGGTTTCCAGGCTTTTCTCAAATAGGGTTTTTCCAAGGGATGAAATTATCGCACTTCGGGCGCTTTTACCTTCCAGGAGTTTATGGCGATACATTCTGTCTTCGGCATCCTTCAGCATCTTCTGGATATCCTGGGATTCTTCGGTTTTTGAAGCAATTCCAAGGGCGATACTGGGCTGAATGGGTGATGATTCTGCGGAGGCGCATGCATCAAGTATACGTTTACGCACTTCCGTGCCTGTTATTTCGGATGTTTTCGGCAACAGTACGGCAAACTCGTCTCCTCCCCAGCGTGAGATGATATCTTCCTTCCTTGCTGAAGCTTTCAGAATTTTTGCGATTTTTTGCAGCAGCCTGTCCCCTTCGGCATGGCCGAAAATGTCATTTGCTATTTTAAGTCCGTTCAGGTCGCCTACTATAATTGTAATGGGATATTGTCTTTTGGTATCAAGACGAAGCATTTCCGCTTCCATGAATGCACGGTTGAAAAGGCCTGTAAGCTTGTCATGAAAGCTCAAATACAGAATTTCCTCTTCCTTCCGCCTTTTTTCAGTAATATCGCGGAATACGATGACCTCGCCGAACTTATTTCCATAATCGTCCAGAATAGGCGACTTGTTGGCGTCAATGGTCCTTTCCGTACCGTCCTTTGACCTGAGAACTATATTATTGCCTGAATCCATTAAGGCTAAAAAACCTTTGTCCTCAATGTCATTTTTCATGGAATATTCGGTAATTGTTCCATTGACGATATTTAAAATGATATCCAGAGGTTTTCCTACGGCTTCCTCCCTTTTCCAGCCGATAAGCTCTTCCGCCGCACTGTTCAGCATTATGGCCTTACCGTCGTTATCTGTACTGATAACAGCATCACCAATGGAATGCAGTGTTATTTTCAGACGCTCCTGACTAATCGCCAGTTTTTCCTCATCCTGTGTACGAATCAGAGCATTTACCAGAATTTCCCCTACCAGCTTGAGCAGTATAATATCCTCATCCATCCAGGTTTTTTCCGATTTTTTATGATCAAACCTGAAAAACCCGGCCATTTCAGAGTCGATGACTACCGGTACGCTTGTCGTTTCAAGACTGTCATCAGCATTGTCCGGAGTATTGCCCGATTTCTTTGCTTTTTCCTTAATTGCAATGTGATGTATGTTTTCTACTGAAAACTGTTTTTGACCTCCGGTTTTTTTGCCAGGGAAAATGATCACATAGCTTTTTATGGCGTCGAGGAAATCACCGATCGCCTTCAGGGAATTCTCTATTTCACGGTCGAGTTCATTGGGCTTGATATTGATAAACCTTGTTGATACGCCGGATATGAGTTTTTCTATTGACAGGCGGTGTTGCAGAGCTTCTTCAACTATCCTCCGCTCGGTTTTATCTTCAGCATGGAAAATAATGCCGAGAAATTTCCCTTTGGGGTCAAGTATGGGCATGGTATTGATAAAAGTGTAAATACAGGTGCCGTCACGCTTAACAAATTCAATACTGAATTTGCCATCTTTGCCATTGTCTCTGCAGCTGTTTAAAATGCTTCCAAATGTTTCTGCACCGCGCTCATCCAAAAAATATGAAACAGGCTTCCCGGACGCTTCTTCAACCGTAAAACCCAGCAATTCAGCCATTGGAGGGCTTATATAGCCTGATAGGGCATCGCCGGCCAGGATCCATATATTTTTCTTCAATAATTCTCCGGGATTGCTTTCATCAGATCCGGAACCGTCACTCAATATGGCAAGCAGGGAAAGAGGATTTCCTGAAGTTTTAAATGTGAATGAGGATGAAATCACAGAAGGGACTACTCGTCCGTCTTTTGTTTTTACTGTGTATTTTTCACTTCCGTTTATGCCTGGGAACACAGCCGTGCCGATATTTTCCGAGGCATTCCGGTGATTTTCGGCAATTATGAATTCAAGTATGTTTCTGCCGGTTATTTCCTTTTCCTTATAATAGCCGTAAAGGGCCATAATCGTGGGGTTGAAACTGATTATTCCGCCTTTCAGATCCATGACAGCCAGGATCCTGGGATATAATCCGCTTAATATGGTAAAATATTTTGCAATCCGGTCTGAAGATTTGGGCTTTACGATATATTCGCACAGGATACTTAGAAACCTTTCTTTATTGGGGTTATCGGGAATGGAAAGGACGTCCGGTCCGCGATAGACAGCTCCTTGTTCAAGCCTTTCCGCCATATTCCTGTATTCTTGCAAAGTCTTTTCCGATTCCTGCCGCTTTCGTTCCGAAGCTGATAAAAGATCGGCTGCATGCTGCTGTTTGCTGCTGCCGCCCTTGAAATAACCGGATAGATATCCGGCGGCTGCAAGTAGAATGATTCCGGGGATAGAAAATATAATCCCGTTAAAGGTGGAATTTCCTGAAAAGTACAGGATCAGAAAATTCGATATCCCGACTGTGCATACGGCAATTATCAAAATTATTTTCTTCATATGTCATTCCTGCCTTCAATATCCGCTAAAAAATACTATAAAATGCTATGAAAATATCGTACCATCCATTTCCTAAAAATACAATATTTTTTGTATTCTTTTATTGCAGCCAAGCTCTTAGATGAAATATATTCCTTTTTACAAACAGTGCAACAAAAACACCCCGTTTCACTTGATTGTGAAGCGGGGTATAGTACTATCGCAAAAGGTGTCATATGCGTATCCTGAGGTCATAGCGGCTACTCGGCAGGAGCCTCTGCAGATGGAAGCGTTTGCTCTTCAACCGGCTCTTCTGCTGGCGGCTCTTCTGCAGGCGGCTCTTCAACCGGCTCTTCTGCAGGCGCCTCGGCAACCGGAGTCTCAGCCGTGCTCCCAAGCTTCACAATGATTTCATTGATCTTTTCCTTTTTTTCATCAGCCGTTTGGTTCAAAATGTCTATCCTTTCATTGATCCTGGATATATGGCTTTCGGTATTTTCCTGCATTTTCTCCGCGGCATTTTCTGATTGCAGCTTCAGCTTGCTCACTACCAGATCCCTTTTTTCATTAAGCTTGCCGATGAGCGCTTGCAGTTTCTCCGTCCTTTTTTCCGTATGCTCCTCAAGCTTTTCCAAACGCTGCTGGGCAGCCTGCACTGCAGAAGATGAGCCGTCCGCCTTCTCTGCAGGCGACGTTTCTGCAAGGCCGGGAGTTTTGTGCGGTTTAATAAGGTTCATTGCCTGGCTTGGATGATTTGTGACATTTTTAATCATACTTTAACACCCCTCCTGAATTTATTAACGATCCTTCAGTCATTCGGAATCGTACAGCCTCCCGTAAGGGTCCGGCTGTTATCTATTCTGCTATTATTATCGGCTTTTTTTTTTCGGACTTAACAGGAAACAGAATTGTCGGAACAATGGCATGGTATGGTATGGTATAAATTACCATAATACACTGATTGAAATATCGCATAATATACTATGAATGAATGACGGTTTTTTTAGGTGTATATTATGCACAGCAGGCGGATTTTCATAATTATTTATGTTCTCACCGTAATTGATTTTGTTTTTACGTATGCAGGGCTTCAGTATGGCTTCATTTCAGAGGCCAATCCTTTTATGGCCTTTCTTTTGCCGAAGTTTAAGCTGTTAACCTTTGCCGGAGTTCTGGCGGGTGTGGCGTCGGCGCTATATTTCATTTACAGGGTCAGAGCCCGGGTCAAATGGCTTCCGGGCGCCATGGTTCTGATACTGGCAGTGAAGGCGTCGGTTATCCTGCTTCACCTTCAGTGGATTTTAAATATATGAAGTATAGAATTATAGTTCATAAGACCTAAATTTCATTAGGTACCCGTGAAATCTGCATGAACTAATCGAATATTATGGCATAATACAAAAAAAGGAGTGTATGACATGAAAAAGGCAATATCAATAGCGTTATCAATTTTAATGGTACTGTCACTGGTTTTTGTAGTTTATGCATCAGGCAATGGAAACGGAAAAATTGTGGCGACTGCTACACCGTCGCCGTCACCTACGGTTACTCCGACCACAACGCCTTCAGATACTCTTGAAGGCTTGACGGAGCAGCTGAAAGCCAACCATGCGGATAAGGCCCTCAGAAAAATCCTTCTCAATAAGATCAAAGCCCTCAGAAAACATCAAGGCGATAAATCAATACCTGTCCTTGTAAACGGGAAGCTTATAAAGTTTGATGTTCCGCCTGTAATTAAGCGCGGCAGGACTCTGATACCTGTCAGAGCTGTCAGTAATGCGCTTGGTGCAACGGTTGCTTGGGATAGCGGTACACCGGATATAGTTACGATAACAAAAGACGTTTCAGTAACAGATACTGTTTATTCCACAATTACTGTTGTAATACACCTTGATACCGGAAAGTTTTATAAAGATGGTGTTTTGATGGATTTGGATGTTCCGGCTCAGCTGATAAGCAACAGGACGTTCGTGCCCATCAGGTTCCTGGCAGAAATTTTTGGGAAGAAAGTAGACTGGGATAAGGACCTGGATGGAGTGGTAGTAGATGATGATGATGAGGATGAGGATAAGGATAAGGATAAGGATAAGGATTAGGATGATGATGAGGATGAGG
>VEPD01000057.1 GCA_012027035.1 Ruminiclostridium sp.
CAGTGCGGAAGGGATACGCCTGATGAAAACATCTTTAAAATGGTTGAAGTTGCCAGGACATATGGAAAGTATTAGGTATTGGAGGATTTGAATTATGGTAAAAAGTGAAGTTTTTTTATATGGCGCACAATACTACCGTCCGCCCAACCCTCCCAGGGATCAGCATTTCTTTCATCTGAACCGGATCAAAAATGAACTGGGATTTAATGTTATTAAAGTATTTTTTGAATGGTCGTATATGCATACAGGCCCCAATAAGTTTGATTTTGAAGAACAGGATGAAATATTTGATATATGTGACAGGTTGGGTTTAAATGTTCTGATACAAACAAGGCTAGAAAGCTCACCCTATTGGTTGGAAAAAAGACATCCTGAAGCAAGGTATATAAGTGCAAACGGCAGTATTATTGAGCTTGGGCCCAATGGCAACACACAATGCGGCGGTTATCCGGGTTTGTGCTTTCACCATGATGCTATCAGGCAAGAGGGTGAGAACTTCTTAATGAATCTGACAGCACATTTTAAGGGGCGCAAAAGCCTTATCGGTTATGATTGCTGGAATGAACCCCATCTTGAGCCTGCATGGATTGACAATACGTGGGTGAATATGGGGGACAGGCTCTTTTGTTATTGCGATGCTACAAGAAATGCTTTCCGTATTTGGCTGAAGGGGAAATACGGCGATGTAGATCATCTGAACAAAATATGGACAAGAAAGTACAGTAATTGGGATGAAATAAATCCTCCGAACCGGCAGGGACATTATGCCGATTGGCTTGACTGGTCGCGGTTTTGGTTTGATGACCAGAAAAAGCATATGCAGTGGAGATATGACACTATCAAGGGACAGGATGCCGATAGGTTTGTTATGAGTCATTCAGGGGCTGTACCTCCTTTTTTACCCAGGGCAAATGCGTTCATAAACAACTGGGCTTTTGCCGAGCCTGTTGATATTTGGGGGACATCCATGGCGCCAAGGTACATGAACTGGTCATTTGCAGAATGCGCAGGCATTTTGGAACTGACTAGAAGCGCGGCAAGGGGTAAGGATTTCTGGATCAGTGAATTAACAGGAGGAAGCTGTAACCGGAACGGTTTTGTAAAAACTCCGATAACCAGACCGCAGGATGTACGTACATGGAATTGGCTTGGTGTGGTTTATGGTGCAAAGGCGGTAGTCTATTGGTGCTATTTAACGGAAAGCACCGGTTTGGAGGCGGGTTCATACGGCCTTGCAGAGTACAATGGAAAAATTACGGAAAGAGCCCGGGAAGCTGCTGTACAAGCGGATTTGATCAGAAAGAATTATAACTTGATCCGTGATTTTTCCATTAAAGCGGATATAGCAATTTTGTATGATCCGGATAATTCTTCACTGCTCTTTGCAATGGAAGGCAAAGATGATTTATACGGCAACTCTCACATCGGCTATTACAGGTGCGTCTGGGAAAATGACCTTTATGCCCGGTATATTACCTATGATACTATCGATGAACTGGAGGAAAAAATTCTCATCGTACCCATGTGCCTGACTATAAACGAGGTGACCGCACAAAAAATCAAGAGCTTTGTAAAGCGCGGCGGAATACTTATTGCAGAAGCAAGAATGGGGCTTTTTGACGAGAAAGGCTTCCTGCAGCCTGATTTACCGTCCTTTGGACTTACAGAGGCAGCGGGACTCAGGGAGGAAGAAGCATTATATTCAAACCCGGATAACCGCCCTTTTGCTAATACTTATGATAACGCAAATTGGGCGGAGGAAGCGTATGGAGGCCCTGAGATATCAATATTGCAGTCTGCTTCTGCAAATTTTGGAGTACACGGTTACCTGGCGCCGTTAATAACCGAAGGTGCGGAATGTACTGGGAAGTGGAAGAATATTTGCCTGGCCGCACATAACCGATATGGAAGCGGAGAGGTTTATTACTTCGGCACATATCTTGGACTGGCGCTTTATAATAAGGATAAAGGCGCTTATAAGCTGGTGACGGAGATTTTCAGCAAGTATGCAAAGCCCAGGGTCAGCGGAGACAGACTCAGACCGCGTATTATCGAAAAGAACAAAGAAGGGTTGCTGGCTGTATTTAATGATAGCCGGATTAAAAAATGCAGCGAATGCATAATACTGCCTCAGGGATACAAATACGCCAGGAACCTTTTCAGCGGTGAGGACTTAGTTGTCGAAGACGGGTGCATTAATGTTACTGTAGAGACTGAAGATGTTTTGGTTATTCATATGTCAATGCAAGGTGAATAAAATTGAAAATATTTGATGAAAATAAAGGCGGAATAGCTGCTGTAATACTTGAACCTATCAGTCTGGAAGAACCCAGAGATAAAATCATCTGGAGGTAAAAAGTCTTTTTCTTGAAGGAGAAGTTGCTATAGAGATTGTCAGAAAGAATTAGCGAATTTGTGAGGATGACTATTATGAGGGATATATTTTCGTTGAAAGACAAGGTGATCGTTGTAACCGGTGGAGCCGGATATCTGGGCAGAATAATGG
>VEPD01000009.1 GCA_012027035.1 Ruminiclostridium sp.
GAAGTATGTACATACCCGGGATGGTAAAAAACTCTTGTCTCCTGTTACGAAGAAACAGCGGGATATTCTGGATGCATGCGATCTGTGTACGGACGATTTGCCTGTGTGGCTCGCTTCTATTCCTGTATAGTATAATTTTACGGGAGTTTAGGCTTTAACCCATTTTAATGCTGTGGCGGTACTAAATGGCGGTACTAAAGCGAAAAAAGGTGTTCATGTAAAAAAACAAAATCCCCGAAACATACCTGTCTCAAGGATTTCCTTTGGTTGCGGGGGCAGGATTTGGACCTGCGACCTTCGGGTTATGAGCCCGACGAGCTACCGGACTGCTCCACCCCGCGGTATATGAAACTAGTTGCGCCACTCAGTGCGCCTAAATAGAATAACACAAGGCATAATTTAAGTCAAGAGTTTTGTGATTTACAATTATTTGCAATTATTTGCATAAAAAAAACAGACGCCAAAGCATAAAAATAGGTTTCAGAGAAAACCCTGAAACCCTTGGTGCCGGAGACCGGAATCGAACCGGTACGATGTCGCCACCGCAGGATTTTAAGTCCTGTGCGTCTGCCAGTTCCGCCACTTCGGCACGTGCATAAATATCGTAACACCAACAGTTTGTAGTGTCAAGTGTTTTTTCTGTCCAAAAAAACCTGTAAAACATCAAGTTAACATAGCAATAATATAAAAAATCAAGCCCTTTGAACATTTATTTAAAAGGAAGTGAAAAGTACAGACCCTGAATTATAAAATCACCCATAAAATTGTGCGGATTTCTTATATCCTCCACTGCCTCTTTTGGATTCGAAGCTCTTTTTCAGGTCATGCATTTTTTCATCACTGTCTTTCATGAATTTTGCAAGACGGTCTTCAAAAGATGATGCATCTGCTGACCTGTTCCAATCGATATCCAGAGGCGGCCTGCCTGATCCGGGATTGGCTTTCCGGTCGACAGCTTTTTTAATGGACAGACTGATCTTGCCGTTATCTACTGAGAGAACCCTGACCTTGACCGGTTGATTTTCCTTCAGATGAGTCTTAATATCCTTAACATATTCTTCAGCTACTTCAGAAATGTGAACCAGACCCGTTTTACCATCAGCTAGTTGAATGCAAGCCCCAAAGTTTGTAATACCTGCGACTGTTCCTTCAACAATATTTCCTACCTCAACAAGCATACAACCAGAAATCCTCCTTAAAGTTTATATAAAACGGTTGCAATAACCGTTTTATGCAGTGTTCTCCAGCTTGTGCACGTATTATGAAGTAATTCGATTATATAGTATAACGAATTTTTCGTCAAGCCTTTGTTTACAAGTGTTACAAGAGTTACAGGAGGAATTTCCGGCATGCTTTTTCACTTGCCGATATCAATATATACCCGTTCATCTTTTTTTACATATCCCAGCTTTTCACGGGCGGTTTTTTCAACGAATTCGTCGCTGTCAAGCTGTTGCTGCTCTTCCTTCAGCTTTTTATTTTCTTTTGCCTCTTCATCTATTTTACTTTGTACCTTTTTCAGTTCCGCATCCTTCAAATAAAGGGCTTCTTGCTGGCCTGCCGCGGTATAAGCGAAATAAATGAAAAAAACCATCAACAATACCAATCCAAACCTGGATTTTTTTCTTTTGCTCATATTATATTCCTCATTATCAAAAGGGGTCATTCCCTCCTATATTGATAGACCCGTAACTCAGCGGGTATGTCCCCTTACCTTTGTATAAACTGAACAATTCTATAATATAATATTAATTCTATGCCGCTGGAAAAAATCCTTTATTTTCATATCTTTTTTCTAATATTTCTAAAGGCTTTTCTCCAGAATGCCGCTCTGGATAGCTTGTTTCTGCCTGCGCGCCTTATCTTTTTCAGAGAATTCCCCGCATATCTTGCGGCTGCTTTACCCGGTATTGCGAAAATCCGGATAATCACCCTGATGGGAAAGGACAAAACCATCCATAAAAATCTCAATACTCCCTTTACAATTCTGATTATAAAAAGCGAGGAATTCATGATTGCCTTGCTTAAAAGCAATGCATACAGGACTACCCCCAAGAGTGTGCCGAGAAAGATATAACTCCGGAGCTCTCCCTCATTACTGTAATAGACCGTGGCAAACATAACAACGGCCACCAGTATCCAGAATAGCAGGTCCTCGACATAAGTAAACAGACTGCCGGTTTTTATGACCTTCCGCATTATTCTGAAAATGTCATAAACCAGCGCAATGACGACTCCACCTGCAACCGAACACAGAAATACATATGCCTGGGAACTGACTGATACCGTCATTTAAACATCCTGGCAAAAAAGCCACCCTTTGACCGTGAACCATCCCTGTCGGAATATTCACAACTCATGATATCCCCTTCAATACTTAGCTCCGAGCTGTCAATATTAAGCTTGTTGATATGCAGATCCGCACCCCTGACTATCAGAGCCCCAAGCTCGGTATCAACTATTACCGACTCGTCATTGAAGCTTTCCACGTCGATAACACCTGAAACACTTAAGCGCTCCCTGTTTTCAAGAATAAGGTTCTGAACCTTCGGTTTCGGCGTCTTTTTATCTTCTATCATAATCTACCTCCTCGTATCCCCTGCTAATATATATGCATGTACAAGAAATAAAATACACAAAAAAAATAATCCCCGTTGTGGGGATTATTCCATTATCCTGATTTCATAGATTTAATGCATTTGTGCGCAATATATTGCCAAAACCGGGTGGGGCACAATACCCCGGGATTTTGACCGGTCTTACCTGATTATATACATTTCCTTCGACTCGGCTTTGGATACATGTTCGGCTACCGAGGTAACCTCTACTGACGTCAGATTGCTTCCGAAACGGATATCGATGGCGTCTCCCACCTTTACCTCCGTTCCAGGCTTGGCAGCCTTGCCGTTTATGTAAACATGCCCTGTATCACAGGCCTCGTTTGCCAGAGTTCGCCTTTTAATAAGCCTGGAAATCTTTAAATATTTATCTAGCCTCATAAATCACACCCCGCAACATTATGGTCATTCCGGCATTCAACACGGAGTATAATAAACGCAAAAAATATATGCTAATGTCAAATTAATTTTTTGCGTTATTGACAGATGTAATCGAAGCGCATAATGTATTGGCATTATGCGTTCGATATAGTTATCCGTTAACCATATCTTTTAATGCTTTACCTACTTTGAAAACAGGCGCCTTTGATGCTTTTATGGTTATTTCAGCTTTTGTCTGAGGGTTTCTGCCCTTCCTCTCAGCTCTTTCCCGCACTTCAAAGGATCCAAAGCCTACAAGCTGAACCTTATCGCCCTGGCCGAGCGCCTCTTCCACGCTTTCCACGAAAGCATTCAAAGCCTTTTCGGCATCTATTCTGGTCAATGAGCTTTTTTCAGCTATACTTTTTACCAGATCCGCTTTATTCATCCCTTCATCCTCCTGATCACAATTTATATTTATTTTTCGGAAAACTGCCTTTTGGCCTCGTTCCAAAGCTCATCCATTTCTGCAAGATTCATCTCCTCCAGTTTTTTGCCGTTTTTCAAGCTTTCGCTTTCAATATATGCAAACCGTTTGATGAACTTGTTTGTTGTTCCTGTCAGCGCCAGTTCGGGCTGAATCTTCAAGAACCTGGAGAGATTGACCAGAGCAAAAAGCGCATCTCCCATCTCATCCGTTATTCTTTCCATATTATTACTTTTATATACATCCTTTAATTCCTGTATTTCCTCATCCACCTTTGCGATTACATCATCAATCTTGTCCCAGTCGAAGCCGACCCGGGCGGCTTTTTGCTGTACCTTGAAACTTCTCATAAGGGCAGGAAGGTTGGATGGCACATCCTTCAGTACACCGGTATGGCTCTCTATGCCCTTTTCCTTTTTCTTAATCTCCTCCCAGTTCTCCAGGACTTTTTCCGAGGTATCCGCCTTCGCTTCACCGAAAACATGTGTATGCCTTGAAATGAGCTTCCGGCAGATCCCGGTTATGACGTCATCCATGTCAAATTCGCCGTTTTCCTTGCTTAACTGGGCATGGAACACCACCTGCAGCAAAAGGTCTCCCAACTCATCACACAGCTTTCCGCTGTCCTTTTTGTCTATTTGCTCAAGCACCTCATAGGTTTCCTCGATCATATACCTTTTCAAGCTGTCATGAGTCTGCTCCCTGTCCCAGGGGCATCCATCCGCGCTTCTGAGAAGCGTCATGATGTCAAGCAAATCCTTTAAATCATATTTATCCTTCCACATAGCTTCCTCTCCCATATCTGATATGCTCCAGCGAAAAATAAAAATATAGCTATATTTAAGCTATTCATTAGAATATATCAAAAAAGCCGATTTGATGCAATGCATGGCCAGGTGTTTCAATAACAAAATAAACATTTCAACGGGCAGGTTTTGTTTTGAATATAAAAAATCATGCAGGATAAA
>VEPD01000462.1 GCA_012027035.1 Ruminiclostridium sp.
ATATATTATACTATAAAATATTTTCCTACCAGTTTGTCCAGCCTCCATCTACCGGAAGGTTCTGCCCCGTAACGTATTTGGAAGCATCAGATGCAAAAAATACGACCGCACCTTTTAGATCTTCGTCTCCCTGGAATAGTTATAAACAATCCCTTTAGCATTACTTTCATATAAACCGGCGCATATGCACAAGACATCAAATCCGTCCTGCCCTGAAACATAGGCCGGTTTCTCTCCTTTGATCACTTTTACGAATTTATTAAACTGCTTTGTAAAAGCATCGTTTCGTTCTATCTGCATTTGTTTTTTATCTATGCCGCCATTAACTTTATATATTTCCACCACATCAGAAAAATTAGTATGCACGCTTGCTTTTTCGCCAATAATCCCGAGGGTTCTACCTGATTTCTTTCTTATGTCATTATCCACAGTCATTAAAATATCACTGTATCTGGCATGTTCATCAAAGTAATCCATATGTATGCTCCCCAGTGCGCCCCCTTCAAATTGTATCAAAATCTCTGCTATATCGTCGCATGTCTTGTCATACTTAAGCAGTAAATCATTAAAGCAAACAAACCTTCTGGGTGTTCCGATAAGATATCTTAAATAATCTATTTCATGACTATAATCGTAAATTATACCTCCACCGGTTTCATAGCTTTTTCTATAGTCGCTCTGTGCAAGTCTCAATGTCTCAGGTGCATTTAAGAGAACTCTGAATGAAACAATTTTCCCCAATTCCCCTTTTTCTATAATCTCTTTAATATATTCAAGATGAGGATAGCATCTTAAAATATACCCTACCATTATTGACCTTTTATTCTTTTCCGATGCAGCCACCATTTTTCCGGCATCTTTAACACTACTGGCAATAGGCTTTTCAACTAAAACATGGCACCCTGTATCGAGTGCCTTTATTGTCATTGATGCATGAAAATTGTTTGGTGTACATATTATGACCCCATCAATGTTTTTTTCGACTGCCTTGTCGAAATCCGTATAATATTCATCAATCCCAAATTTTTCAGCACTCTCCTTAAGGCTTTTTTCATCCGTATCACATAGAATAATCCGATGCTCTTCTACTTTATGTATTACCTCAATATGCCGTCTGCCTATTGAGCCTGTTCCTGCTATTAGAATTCTCATAATTATTCATCCTTTTTCTCTTTACATCTTGGGCAAACCATCTTATTGCGAATTTTGATTTTTTATCGGAAAATTTACATTCAAACGGATTGTACATGCGAATTACCGAATAACCGTCGCTTCTCACAACAGCCCAACAATAGTTCCACTCCCCGGGTTTATAAACAAGCGGCATTTCAGCGGGAATGGATACAAATGGGTGGGTGTTTGTTATCATTAGCTTTTGCTGAGTATAATAATATGAAGATCCTGCATGTATAAAAACTTCATCACAAAATTCACTGCCATTCCAGATATAGCAGAATAGCCCTTTTACAGCCACTTTTATTTTATAGCCTTCCCTGCATAGCTTTGCAAGCCTGTCAATACTTCCCCCTGTCCATTTTCCATCTGAATCATTAGAGTATACTTCTTCCCAACTGTCATTTATCAGAAATCTATATTCATCAAAGTCATAAATAAAATTCTTGGACGGAGCCGGAGTATCCTGGTCGTTTAGCCTCTGCACATGCATTTTAGGCATATCAGGCAATTCAACAGTACTGACAATTTCTTCATCTCTTTTACCATCAAGGCTTAATCTTGCCAGTGCTTGCTGTCCATTTTGATTATATAGGAAAAGCGACAATGTAGAATTGTTCCCAAACCCATAAGGTATACTAACAGGCTGTCTTAATGTCATAAAGGCTGCACTCCACTTGTCGTCTATCAATACGCTTTGGGTAAAATCCCCTGTTTCCTCAATTATTTCGTTATTATAAGAAGCAGTATCTATATGTTCATTGTGTTTGAAAACCGTAGCTACTCTATAATCACTTCCAGCTCTTACCTTTTGCGCCAGCAACTCTTCACTGCCACTGATTATGTCTCTTTTTGAATCAAGCTTTAATAGGCATTCCCATTTATTCATAATCAAATCAATCCTTATTTGCTGGATTTTCATCATCAATTTTGATAGTACTTTTAGGAAAACAAACATTTTTACTAAGCCTTTTTGCAATCTGGCTCAAGCCCTTCAACCAGATGACAAAAATAACGCATATTGTTGTTGCTTAATCAGAAACCATGTTTCTC
>VEPD01000058.1 GCA_012027035.1 Ruminiclostridium sp.
ATAACATAATGGGAGGAACTCAAGATGAAATATGATATGAAAATATTCTCCGGCAGCTCGTCAGTCGATTTTACAAGGAATATCTGCAATTATCTGAATATCAGCATGGGCAACTCAGACGTAATAACATTTTCCGAAGGCAACACCTTTGTCAGGGTCAACGAACCCGTCCGCGGAAAGGATGTATATCTTGTTCAATCCATTGGACTGAAGCCCAATGACGAATTTGTCGAGATACTGTTCTGGATGGACGCATTCAGGAGAGCAAGCGCCAAATCAGTCACGGCAATAATTCCATATTTCAGTTATGCAAAGGGTGATAAGAAAGACGAACCCAGGGTTTCAATCCGGGCGAGGGTATGTGCAGAGTCTATTGAACTTGCCGGTGCGGACAGGATCATCACCATGGATCTTCACAGTCCGCAAATACAGGGATTCTTTAAAAAGCCCGTGGACCACCTACAGGCTATGCTATTAATGTGTGAGCATATAAAATCATTAAATCTGCAGGATTATGTGATTGTGTCTCCTGATGCCGGATATGCCAAACAGGCACGGGAATATTCAAAATATCTTGGCGTACCCACAGTGATAGCAGACAAGGCAAGGACCGACCACAGCGAAAGTGCAAATATTCTGGAAATCATAGGTGATGTTGCAGATAAAAATGCAGTGATTGTAGATGATTTTACAATCAGTGGCGGGACTCTTATTGACCTTTCTAATAAGCTGAAAGCACTTGGTGCTAAAAAAATCATAGCATGTATCTCACACCTTCTGGCAAATGAAAAAGGTGTCAAATGGCTTAATGAGAGTAATATTGATATACTTATAAGCACTGATTCCGTACATAACCCGAACATAAATCTATCCGGTAAAATAAAAATAGTATCTGCCGTACCGCTTTTTGCAGAGGCTATTCTTCGGATTCATAACAATATATCCATAAGCCCCTTATTCAATACACTGCCGCAAAAAATAAATTAGTTTTCATGTAATATAAGTATCGCTTATATTTCTGTTAATTAATATTGATTTTACTTATGAGCTTCTTGAGAGTATACTGCAATTGTATCAATGCTGCGCAGCACTGCTATAATAGAATTGTTTCTAGGGAGGGTTTCATATGGTCAAGGCTGTAGTAGGCGCCAATTGGGGTGATGAGGGAAAAGGCAAAATGACCGATATGCTTGCATCTGAAGCAGACTATGTAGTAAGGTTTCAGGGCGGCAGCAATGCAGGACATACGATAATAAACCAGTACGGAAAGTTTGCGCTTCATCTTCTTCCATCAGGGGTATTCCATGAAAACACAACCAATATTCTGGGTCCTGGAGTTGCATTAAACATCAGTATTCTTATGGATGAATTGAAAAATCTGAAGGAAAAGAATGTTCCCATGCCAAAACTTCTTATTTCCGATCGCGCCCAGGTTATAATGCCCTGGCATATCATGTTTGATAGACTTGAAGAAGAACGGCTTGGCAGTAAAAGCTTCGGATCAACGAAATCGGGAATTGCCCCGTTTTATTCAGACAAATATTATAAAACCGGAATTCAGGTATGTGACCTTAATAATCCGGAAACACTCAGAGAGAAAATATATATTATATGTGAAGTAAAAAATGTACTGCTGGAGCATTTATATAATGCTGTGCCCCTGAAACCTGATACAGTTATTGAAGAACTTCTTTTTCAAGGAAATGAAATCAGGCAAATGGTATGTGACACAACAACCTTGCTCAACAAGGCAATCAAACAGGATAAAACTATACTCCTGGAAGGGCAGCTTGGCGCTTTGAAGGATCCCGACCTGGGCATCTATCCATTTACTACATCATCTTCACCACTTGCAGGCTTTGGAGCTATCGGTGCAGGAATTCCCCCCTATGAAATAAAGAGCATAATAGTAGTAATCAAAGCTTATTCCAGCTGTGTAGGCACCGGTCCCTTTGTTTCTGAAATATATGGCGATGCTGCCGAAGAGCTTCGTAAAAGAGGCGGAGATTCGGGAGAGTATGGCGCGACCACCGGCCGTCCCCGCAGGATGGGGTGGTTTGATGCAGTAGCCACACGCTACGGCTGCATGGTGCAGGGTGCCACAGAAGCAGCCTTGACTCTGCTTGATGTTCTCGGTTATCTTGATGAAATCCCTGTGTGTACCGGGTATGAAACTAACGGAGTAGTTACAGAGGGTTTTCCGGTTACATATCTGCTCGGCAATTCCAAGCCTGTTTACACGGTTTTGCCAGGTTGGAAATACGATATATCGGATATAAGGAATTTCGAAGATTTGCCCGGGAATGCCAGAGATTACATCCGGTTTATTGAAGATGCCATTGAAGTACCAATAAAGTGGGTATCAAACGGCCCAAGACGCAGAGATATAATAACTTGCAAGTAATATTTGTAAATATAATTAAAGGGAGAATATATTATGCTTCCAAAAGTTATGATGCTTGATCTTGATGATACAATAATTTCATTTAATTCAGGAAGTGAAACCGCCTGGATCAACGTATGCAATGAATTCTGCAAAAGAAAAAATTTCGCAGAACCGGATATAATTCTGAGCGCAATCAATGAATATAGAAAATGGTACTGGAGCGACAGAGAAAGGCACAGAATAGGCCGTAACAACATGAATGCCGCCAGAAGGGATATCGTCACAGGAGCTTTCACGAAATTGGGTATTGTAAACCAGGAATACGCTTTTGAAATTGCGGATAATTACTCAAAAATACGTCTTGAAAATCTTGAGCTTTTTCCAAAAGCTGCAGAAACCCTGGAAACGTTCAAAAAAAGCGGCATAATACTTGCTTTGATCACTAACGGCGACGCTTTTTCACAGAGATTTAAAATTGATAA
>VEPD01000195.1 GCA_012027035.1 Ruminiclostridium sp.
ATATGGATAGGTTTATTGTGGGAAATGCGTACCGATCCCGGTCTTAGGGGCAAAGCACAGGGACCTATAGACGTACACATCACATACAGCTATAACGGGCTGGACTGGATCAGGGCAAAAAGACTTCCGGATGGGCCGGATAAGCCTTTTATACCAATGAGAAAAAAGGGTGAGTATGGAGGCAATGCCATAGAGGCGAGTTCTCTGATTACAGCGCCAGATGGAAACATCCGTATTTATGCCAATGGTTTTCTTAATGACCATAGCTGCGTTCATGATCCGTCCAAAAATGGAATTGCTGCCTCAACGCTTCTGGCATACGGTTTACGGAAAGATGGGTTCGTATCTCTGAATGCCGGCAAGGAAGGTATGATAATAACAAAGCCGTTGAATCTTACAGGAGATTTCCTGAGGATAAATGCCGATGTTGACGGATGGATGCGCATAGGTATTTTAAACGAGGATGGCAGTAGTATTCCAGGCTTTACTATTGACGAATGCACTCCGCTTAAAGGAGATGAATTAGCATGGACGCCGCGCTGGGGGAAGGGAAATCCTGGTAAGCTTAAAGGGAAAAAAGTAAAGTTTGTTGTTAAATGGTCTGAAGGCAAATTGTATTCAATATCCGGAGATATTCAGGCGGATTGGAGAGGTTAACTTGAAAAGTTATATTTTTTCATTACTATTTGTGTCGCTGTAGCAGCGGCGAAATGGAGGTCAGGATGAGTGAATTACTAAAAAAACGCATTTTTATGTTTGACCTGGCAAGAGGGATGTATTTTAACCGCAAGGAAATAATTGATCTTCTTGATATGCTTGAAGCTACCGGTTATAATTGCTTAATGCTATATCTCGAAGGGGCTTTTGCCTTTGAAGGTATTCCGGGAGTCATACATCCGGATATAATGACGCCTGATGATGCACAGTGGATTAACGGGCAGGCAAAGCAAAGAAATATTGAGATTCTTCCTGCAACCAATATTTTTTATCATATGGAGCATTTCCTGGATCAGGAGAGATTCTTCAACCTGAGGGATTGTTCCGTTAAAAGCGTATGCAAGCAGCTGGATTTTAATAAACCCGGAGCAGAGGACTTTGTACTGAAATTCGTTATGGAATATGTAAAGCATTTCAATACAAAAGTTGTACATATAGGCGGCGATGAAGCCTTCTTTAAAGAAGAACGGTTTCAGGACTATGTTAAAATATTTTCCTCCGTATGCCAAAAATTGCTTGATGCAGGAATAACACCCTGTATATGGGGTGATGTCGCCTATAAATACAAAGAGATAGTTAAGGATATTCCAAAAGGAACGGTGATTTTCGATTGGCAATACGGCGGCCACCGTCCCGAAAGCTTGCGTTTTTTTAAAGAAAACGGATTTAGCGTGATTGCATGTCCCAGTGACAGCTCGTGGTCGTCTGTAAATAACTGTCAGGTTTCATATTCAGGGTCCGGAATTAAACCTGACGAGGTTGAAGCATTTCTGGCAGATGGATATGAACAGGAATCGTACGGAGGCTGTCTGACCTATTGGAATGCGAGTCTCGGAAATCCTTTTTGGTCGCAGATAATACCGATAGCCAGAAGCGGTCTGTACATGAGCGGAAAGTGGAAGATCGGCACCGATGAAGAAAGCGTTGTTGAGAATACGCTGTTTGGCAGGATTACGCCATGCACCAGGTTAACCAGGATCTTTCAGAATGAAGTCAATATGCCGCTCTGGCAGGAATTAAGTTCGAAGCTTATTATGGATTTATATGTCCCAAGATTTGCCGCTTATTTGGGCAGCTATATGTTTAAGTTTGGTGTTAATATACCGTTGCTTATGGAAAAAGTCGTACCTGCCTGGAAGAAAGCTGTAAGTTCGACTGAAACGGAGCTTGCAGGATGGACGCCGCAGGGAGAGCGCGAGCTTCGCTGCTATAACGCATTTAAAACGATGATCAAAACCGTTTTATGGATGTGTGCATTTTCGGAAGCTGTCGATGCTGCATTAAAGGAGTATCATTTTGCAGCAATAGTTCAATTTGACAATATTGATCTGTCCGTCAATGCGGTGGATAATGCAGGAAAAGCATTCACACCGGTATTTAAGGCCTTCGATGAACTGGAGGAAGCTCTGAAAATTGTCGAAGAAACAACCGGTCATCCGAGAACAGATAAAGTTTGGTTGAAAAAGAGATATTCGGATATTGAAAAGATACAATTGGAATTAAAAAACATGGCTTCCAGATTAAAAGTAGATGATTTCCATAAAAAAGTTCCGCTCCCGGCATGGAGAGGAATTATGGCGGGATTGCTTCAAGATGCAACCCAGGCGGATATGCTTCTCGGTAATTAAAAATGGGTTATATAGTTTTAAGTGGATATGAATAGCTGGTTTGTAATTGGATTAATCTGTAATCGGGATAACAGAAGTGGAATATATGGATATTTTAAATATGAAAAAATTTTATAGCAATCATCTTGTTTATGATATATTGCCATTCTGGGTCAATAATTCTATTGATGAGATATACGGGGGATATTATACCTGTTTTGACAACTATGGGGCAAGCCTTCTAAGCACGGACAAATACACATGGTCTCAGGGAAGGATGGTTTGGGTTTTTTCAAAGCTTTCTCAAATGAGTCGGTTTTCATCTGATGAGCGGACAGAATACTTAAGACTGTCTATGTTGGGAGCAGAATTCCTTATGAAGAACTGCCTGCTGGAGAACGGTAACTGCACTTTCATGATGAGCCGTGAAGGAATCCCGAAATTGCAAGAACCCGGTATGGAATATGATTCGAGCTTTTATGCCGATTGTTTTGTCATATTGGGTCTTTTACGTTATGCAATCGCATCAGGTCGTTCTGATTCTTTTGAATTTGCAAAAAAAGTTTACTATTCGGTTTTATACAGACTTGAAGGCAAGAACTTGAAAACCGAACCATATCCTGTACCTAAAGGGTATAAGATGCATGGCATAACCATGATCCTCCTGAATGTTTGCCAGGAGATGGCAGCCGCAATGAGATATTTTAGTGATAAGGAAAACATAAATGCTGCAACGAAAGCAAATAGCTGTATGTATGAAATTATGGATAATTTCGTATCCGGTGATTATGTACTTCATGAGATGATAAGGGAGGATGGTAGATTCATTTACAACACTCTTCTGGGCAGGTATGTAAACCCGGGACATACCATTGAAGATATGTGGTTCATATTGCATCAGGGTATGGAAACAGACGATCATAAAATTATTGAGAAAGCGGCAAAGGTGATAAAAAAAGCTCTTGAAATTGGATGGGATAATGAATATGGAGGGCTTCTGCTTTTTGCCGACTGTGAAGGAGGTATCCCTAAAGGAGAAATAAAAAGCGTAGAAAATGAAACAATGACAAACAAAGTATTGCTGGATTGGGGCAGTAAATTATGGTGGCCCCATTCGGAAGCTCTATATTCGACATTACTGGCGTATAGCCTTACAGGTAATGAAGAATTCCTGGATTTATACAGGAAGGTTGAGGGTTATACGTTTAAAACATTCCCCAACACTGATAAAAAAATTGGTGAATGGATACAAATACGCGACCGGAAAGGCAATCCTGAGCAAAAGGTTGTTGCATTGCCTGTGAAAGATCCTTTTCATATAGCCAGAAATATAATTCTAATTATTGAATTGCTTGATAAGTTGCAAAAATGATTTTATACAGATGTGTTAACTAAAAATGAACACGGAGGTTACAATGAGTTTGTCGGATAATAGAGAAAGTTTAGCTGCCGATTCTCTTGAAAGAGCTGCTGATTATAAATCAACCGGAAAAATCTACAGAAAAATTCCAGGCGGAGAAGGTGAATGGAGCCGGGGAGGGCAGCTTGTACGGATTCCTTTGCACCAGTTGGAGCAGGGTTTTCCTGCAGGAATAAATCCGGAGAATTTAAGCGGATTTGCAGTTGTTGCATATGACGGCGGAAATTGGATAGAACTGCCGTGTGACATTGAAAGAGTGGACGGCTTCATGAGGCATCTTGCTTTTGACGATTATTCACCGGGAACCCACACCGAATTGGTATTTCCCGCTCCGGCATCCGGTAAGCCTGCATATGGTGGAGATTGGAGCGGCAGTCATGAATATGAAGGCTATGTCAAATTCCGTCTATGGGATAGTGAAAAATATGCAGGATTGGATAATATCCGCCTGTATTATAATACCGCCGGCCATATGCCGGAATTAAATGATCAGGGGCCGATAAGCGCCCAACAAGATAAAAATGGTATATCGATAATGCTCGATGGGGAGCGTCTGATACATTTTGAAGCTCAACGCAGTTACCAGATAGATTATGCTGCGATACCGGGTACGGAAGTGAACATGGTACCTGACGGGGCGGTATGGAGATGGATGCTTTCCGCATCGATTGACAACACAGAAAAGATTCCTGAAGAAGAAAACATACGGTTAAGTATAATAAAAAACAAAGGCCAGCAGGCTATATTACAATTAGAAGGAAAAAACAACGAAGGTGAAATGTCTGCAACATTGCGTATTTTCAAGCATGAAAAGGCGGTAATCCTTGAATTTTCCGACTACAGGACGCGCAAATTCAAACCTGAGCCTCCCAAAGAAGTTATAAATCGTATCTATGCCGGAATATCCTCTTATCACGCTACGCCGGATGAGATATATTCGCCTTTTGTACTTGTAAGCAGGGATCCGGATGCTGCAGTTATGGATTATAGTTTTAAATTTCAACAGTTAAAATGCAGCGAGTCTATAGAAAGATATCAGGTCAAAGATGGATGGAACTGGCTGGCGCTGCGTACTCAAAACGGTGTCGCAGCAGTAACGGCCCATGCGCGTACCCATTATCCGGACCTGCCATGGTGGTGGGTAAAGAAAAATAATGTCACTGCCATAGGGATTGAATGCTATGGAGGATGTATAAATGAGCATCTGAATTCTGCGGATACTTATTGCCTGGTATTAGCTCCGGAAGTTGACGATATCAGGCAGGCCTTTGACCAAACCGATACTTATCCCCTGCTTGCAATGGCTTATCCGGTGCGTCCCATACCTGTCATGGAGGGTTATGAATGCCTTACGGGATGGATTAATTTATGCCATGACTATATATTATCCGGCAAACCTTATCATCGGGCGGTGTTAACAGACGGGATGCCGTTGGATGCCTGCGATTGTCTGGTTGTGCCTGTAAGCGAGTTTATCGGCCTATATAAGAAAACAGGGTATACGCCGTTTCTGGACAAAGCTTGTGAAGCTGCGCTCCATGCTGCCGACTGGCTGCTTTCAGGCAAGCATATGCAGAGAGGCGATCTGGCAATTGCCCCGAACGATGGCGGTATATACCAGTCGGAGTTGATTTATATCATACTTTCATTGGCCGAAGTTTACCGCTTTAAAAAAGAAGACAGATTGTTAAGGGCAATTGATTCTGCAATTAACTGGATGGAGAATACAAAAGGTGGAACCGAACAATGGGGATGGAGCGATTATTCCTGGCATGCCGGAGGTTGGTGGCAGGACGGCCGGTCTATCTATGCATGGCCTGTAAATACAAATCAATTTGCTACGCTTAATTTCAGATTATGGGGAATTCTGGGTGAAAGAAAATATTTTAATAGGGCTATGGACATTATCAATGATTATTATAAACATCAGGATGAGCAGGGCTATGTTGAAGTACTCGGAGGCGGCGCGAGCGACACGACAAGAGGTGTGCATCTTTTTGCGGAGGCCTGGGAATTATGGGAGAAGGAGTGGCCTATACCGAGGGAGACCTTCCGGAAATGGATAGGATTCACTCTGGAAAGATTCTGGACCTATGGATGGGCGAGAGTAAGGCATTCTATTTATATGGAAACATTTGTACCGGGCAAGGTCGAGGGAGAAATGTTCAGCCCGGGAGTGTCCCACTGGCATAATTGCGGAAGCGCGCTGGACATAATACCGCGAATTGAATGCTCGGCTTGGGTCGGTGTCCTGCCGGAGTTAACACGGTTTGCGCTGCGTGATTTTTGTTATGATTTCGATCAGCATTTCGGATTGGAGGAGCATACACATCTTGCGGCATTTACAATCCGGCACTCGGATATCATGCCTGCGTCATGGCTCGATCCTGAAATGATGCCAATGCTGTATGCCGCGGGACGGCAGGGTTGGCTGACGTCTGAGGACCGTCATACGATTCTGTATAAAACACACAGGATGCTTCAACTTACATATATACCTATGGACGAGACGCATGGAGGGTGGGCTTGCGTTTATGATGCCCGCACATATTTACCGCTGAGGTATCTGAATTATCCGATAGAGCACAGGCATTCACACGAGAGGATCAATCCGGGTGAAAAGGCGGAATTGTGGGGAGTTCCTGTCAGAGAAGCGTTTCATGACCATTCAAGCCATTATTGGTCTGCGCTTGCATCACTTATTGACGACCTGTTAACTATAGAGGAAGCAGTTGAAAAAGACGGCTGTCTGGAGGTTAAATGCAGAGACACGGGTTCTTCACGGGGATTGGGTTTGGCAAGGGTTGCGCTGATTCCGTTGACAAACGGCGGCAGAAAAACGGATATAAAGCTTTATGTTGATGGTAAGGAAGCGTCTTTGACGGAGATACGCAATGTTACAATCGGGGGTAATAGGTTTATGCTGATTACATGTGAACAATCGGCGGTTGTTAGTACTACAGCAGAAACTACCGAATTATCCTTGCAGAAATAACGCGTTAAGGCATTTGCAATTATTTCTGCAAAGCTCATGAATGTTATTAAAAATGAAGTTTTCGCTGTAGTATTAGAAACTTTTTTGGAGGGTTGCTTATGAAAAGATTCGGAAATTGGCTTGAGGAAGCCAGAATAATTGGAGATGTATTAAGGGAAGCACCGGATATTGACAGGGATTTAAGAGTATCGTCCGGCGAATTCAAAAGAAGATGGAAGAGAGTTATTGAAGAGCTTGATAAGGCAGGACTTAAAGCGGCAATAGTTTACTCGGATGAACACTACAACGGCGACGTCCCTTACCTGGGGGGCAACACTAATATAACCGTAGAACCGGTAGCGGGGATTATAGGCAAAAATGGCTTTCATATTCTTGCGGGGCTTGAGGGCGGATATATCGCGGAGCAATTGTCTCCAAGGTCCGGGGCGAAGATCCATAAGGTGGAGATGCTTAAACTTGCCGATGAGGATTATCCGATCGACGCGGAAAGGGTAGAGGATGTAATAGAAGAAGCGGCAGGCTGCAAGCTGGACAGGATTGGCCTTTTAACGCCAAGGGCGGTGTTGCCGGTAACTATTTATGAATTTCTCGGTGATTATCTTGGGAGTTTTGACAACATAGTTGATGTCCAGGAAATATACTACAAAATCAAATATGAAAAATCAGATGAGGAAATGAGGCTTATTGAGGACGCAAGCAAGATTGCCGACGAGATGATAAAAGGCATGCTGTATATATTGAAACCCGGCATGCTCGAAACCCAGGTGGCCCAGTGGGGTTATAGCATTGCCATGGAACTGGGCTCTGAAGAGATGGGCTTTGATGTAATGGTAACCACCGGCGAAGCTAACAGGACGCTTATTGGAAAGGCCCTCAACAGGCGGATAAATGAGGGAGATATCGTGCATTTAGGCGTAGCTCCCAAAAGGGATGGACTTACGGCGTGTCAGAGGGTATCAGTGGCAGCAGTTGACGACCCCAAAAAGGTGACAAAAGAGCAAAAGTTCTGGTTTGACTTTGTAGAAGAAGGCTTTAAGGAAGGGCTGAAAGCGTATATAAGGGTAGCAGAGGAAAACCTTCCTGCAAAACTGCAGGAACAGGCGCTGATAGACTACTTTGCTTCAAGGCGGGACGAGGTATCGAAAATGATAGGGAGAGATATTGATATAGTAAGACAAAAGCCTTATACCGGCACTCATAATGCCGGATATACCGAGTGCCAGGAATTTTATGGCGCCATTACATTAAATTCCAATGAACCTCTGGGGAATCAGATAGTGACCATGCTGGATGTGGCTGTCAGAGGGGTAGGGAATATGTGGAATGATATAGTGATACCGGGGCTTGATTATATTGTAGCGGAAAAGACCCTGGGCAAATACGGCAGGAAAGTGAAGATTCTGAATAACCTGCCTGTAAACCTGCAGGATTATGTAGGAAGAGGGTATAGGACTTGAAAGATAAAATTTGTTATATGGATATAAACAGCAGGAGAGTATCCGGAGACATTGAAACCATATTTCCGGAGTGGAAGGAAAATGAGGAAAAAGTATGTGTTTTCAGTCCTCATGACGATGATGCAATTATCGGCGCCGGATATGCAATCGAAGCGGCTATGATAAACGGAGCAGAAGTGTACATTTTCATATTCTGCAGCGGCAATGCAGGATACAGTAATATCGGTCAAAAGGATGAAATTGTAGAGATCAGGAAGAGAGAGACTGTCAATGCTTATGAAAAAATGGGAATTGGAAGTAAAAATATAATAAGATTCGAATACTGTGATTTCAGCGTGCTTCAGAATATAGGATGGAAGCTGAACAACGGCTTTGAGGGAAGCTTTAAAAAAACGCTTACCGCATTAAGAGAGCTTAAAATAACCCGTGTGCTTGTACCAAACCATTACAGAGAGCATACAGACCATACCGCCGTCAACATGATAGGCTCATTCGATTCGCCTCAGGCGGGTGATTCGGTGGTTGTGGACTGGGCCCGGCCGAATAGGGTTAAAAGTGTTCTTGAGTATTCAGTCTGGGCCGACTTTTCACCGGAAGACGCCATTGTTGAAGGAAGGGAAAGCAGCCTGAGAGCCAACAGGATCATAAAGGTGGATGAGACCGTAGAAAAAAAGGTGTGTGGCGGCATATCGGAATACAAATCCCAGGGAGAGATAATAAAGGGGCTTGTAGCGTCAAGAACCGAAAGGCTGTGCAGTGACGGAAAATATATTGAATTGTATATTGCATTTGATCCGAGGCCGAAGCTTGACTATAGACCATATAAAAATCTTATAGATGAAATTGCAGGGGAATGGTAAGCAATTACAGGAATTTATATTTGATAATCAGGCCGCAGGATAAGTTTCTGAAAGGGAGTTATGGGGATGTCAAATAGAGAGACATTTTTCAGATTGGTTCGAGAAAAGGATTCAGCAATACTTTCCTGGTTTATGGCGTTCTTTAATGAAAAGGTTGCAAAAAAACTTTTGGGAGAAGAAAACGTACCTGGGGATTGCATTCCGGAAGGAAATTGGGATTACAGCTCTACGGTGGGATGCGACCGGGACAGGAAAATAAATTATGCAAAAGCGACGGGTAATTTTGCAATCGGCGTCGGCAGAGGGACATGTATAGCCTTCGGCCATGGCGGTCCCGGAGAATTCAGGGAAAAACTGATTTTGGGAGAAGATGGCTGCAGGATTTCAATGTATGAGACGGGCGTAAAAAAGGAAATAAGGTTCAACCCCTATTTTTATCATCATTTTGACCATCCGATAGCGAATAAGGATGATTTCAGCAGGCTTATACTTCCGGATGCGGATGAATCTGACCGTTATAAGGGAATCACAGAGGAAACGTCGTATTATAAAAAATATGATTTTATAACTTATGCCAATATAAACGGCTTCTTTTCCGGAATACATTATTTCATATATCCTTATGAACACCTGCTTGAAGATTTAATACTTGATCCGGATTTTATAAATGAAATTGCTGATAAAATAGGAGGTTTTAATTTAAAAACGGCTGAAAATCTGCTGAAATGCGGGGTCGATATGATAACTTTTTGTGACGACCTCGGAAGCGGAAATTCACTTCTGATGTCTCCGCAATTATACAGAAGGTTCTTCCTGCCGTGGCACAAAAGACTTGCCGACTTGTGCCACGAATACGGTGCACTTGTACATATGCACAGCCATGGCGATATTAATTTGATACTGGATGATTTATACAATGCCGGGATTGACCTCCTGAACCCCAACGACCCTTATGAGGGTATGGATTTGCCTACTTTGAAGCAAAAATACGGTGACAGGATTACTTTTGTCGGAGGAGTGGATAAGTTTTTCTTTGAATGGGACTTCAGGGAGCAATATAACTATATACATGCGCTTGCAAAAAAAACCGGAGGAGGTTTTATTCTGATGGATTCCGGCGGGGTGCCTGAAAATATGACGTTTGAGAAATTTGCGGGTATAAAGGAGCTGTTTGAGAGTGTTAAATAATGGAAATTTTTATTGAATCAGGGGGAGTAATAAGGAGGTTGCAGCTAGAAGTGCTATATATTTTCTTTGAATAAGACCTGGTGCCGTATAAATTCAAGTTGACTTTTCAAAAAATATAACGTATAATTTAATTGTACTACAAAGTACATATCATATATGACTTTATCTTACATTTGGCTTATGTGGGGTGGCAAATGCTAAAATTAAAAAATGAAAAATTAGAAATATATAATCAAAAAAGGAAAAATGTATCGCTTATTGGATCATTAAAAAAAGAGTGGAGGATTGTAAAATACCAGAAGTTTCTCTTATTTCTGATATTGCCTGGACTTGCCGCGCTTATTATTTTTCACTACATACCGATGTATGGAGTATTACTTGCCTTTAAAGAATATTCACCGATTAAGGGGATTATGGGAAGTCCATGGGTAGGGTTGAGATGGATTAACCAGATTATTATAGTACCCAAGGTGGGCGAAGTAATAAAAAATACATTAATGTTCAGTATATTAGGACTTGTGACAGGATTCCCTGCGCCCATCATATTGGCAATTTTATTTAACGAATTGCGGGCTCACCGGTTCAAGAAGATAGTCCAATCAGTAAGCTATCTGCCGAATTTCCTGTCATGGGTTGTTGTTGCCGGTCTGGTAATCACCATGCTTTCTCCCAGAATCGGATTATATGGATTTATAGCTGACTTGCTGGGGATACCGAAAGTTTTTTTAATGCAAAAAGAGGTCCCGTGGGTGATAATAGTGCTAGTTTCCAGTATATGGAAAGGAGTGGGCTGGGGATCAGTAATATACCTGGCCGTAATGTCGGGAATAAATCCTGAATATTATGATGCGGCTATCGTAGATGGAGCTACCAGGTTCCAGAGAGTAAGATTCATTACTATACCCTTTTTATATCCGATTATTACATTAAATATTATTTTTTCAGCTACAGGGTTGCTATCATCAAATTTTGATCAGATATTTAACATGATGAACCCGATGGTTCTAGATGTTTCGAATGTTATTGATATCTATATCTACCGCACCGGATTGTTGGAGGCGCAATTTGAGTTCTCCACCGCAATCGGATTGGTAAGGACTGTTATCAGCGTGCTTCTTCTGATTGGCGCAAACCAGATCGCCAAAAGATATTCGGAATATACATTATGGTGAGGTGAGACATACATGACTACCAAAAGATCACTGGCAGAAAAGGTATTTGACATAACGAATATATTTTTCATGATTTTCTTTACTATAAGTATATTGCTGCCATTCTGGCTGCAGATCGTCACATCCACAAGCGCTGTTTCAGGTGACAGACTGGCAGGTTTTCGATTATTTCCCAGTCATTTTACTATGAATGCTTATAAACTGGTGCTAAGCAATGCATTACTTTTGCAGGCATATGTCAACACGATTTTCAGAACTGTAGCCGGTACCCTGCTGCAAATTATTGTAACTGCTGCGTTCGCATATTCGCTTTCAAAGAAATACCTATGGAAGCGCAACTTCTGGACGGTAGTGATATTGATACCATTGTATTTTTCAGGCGGATTGATTCCAACCTTTCTTCTGATAAAGGGATTGGGATTGTATGATAACTTGCTGGTTTATATATTACCCGGTATTTTTGCATCAATGAATGCAGTTTTTATCAGGAACTATATGATGTCCCTTCCACAGGAGATGGAAGAGAGCGCCCGGGTTGACGGCGCTAATGAAATAACCATATTTGCCAGGCTGATTATGCCTTTGAGTATGCCGATACTCGCCACCGTCGCTTTATGGACAGGCGTAGGACATTGGAATTCCTGGTTTGATTCGATGATTTACACAAACAAACCGGAGAATTCTACTCTTGCATATCTTCTTTACAGGATACTATATCAGGAAGCTCAGGCTTATAACGGGGTTTCAAGGGACGCAATGAGAGCGTTGGAATCGCAAACAGTAAAGATTGTGCCTGAATCTCTTCAGGCAGCCACACTGATGGTGACAATCCTGCCTATAATATTTTTATATCCCTTTTTACAAAGATATTTTGTTAAAGGAATAGTAGTCGGATCATTAAAGGGATAGTTCAATTACTTTTGGTTGAAAGGTACAGAGTATCTTTTAATAAATGGTTCAGTTTACACTGGTAGAAGATTAATTGCAGTTGACAATTGAATAGTATTTTGCATATTGGACAAAGTTCAATAATGCAAAAAAAAGAACCTTACAATTCTGATATAATAGCATTTCTTAAAAACACTAAAATACTGAAAGGAGGTTCATAATAAAATATTAACTTTATTATTATATCAGAAAAAGATGAAGTAGAAATTTAAATTTTTTATTTTAATTTTTTACCGGTGCAAAATGAAAAAAAATTAAAATCAGGAGGGAATAAAAATGTCACGAAAAATGTTAACCAGAGCGGTTGCGCTGCTTATTGCGTTCAGCATGATGATTGCTTTATTTGTCGGTTGTGGTAATACGGCTACCAACCCTTCTACGACTGCGGCCAAGACTGAGGCCGAGAATACGACTGCAAAGGTGCCTGAGAAATATGTTATTAGAATGAGTACTACTCAGGCTGGTATACCTAATAGCAATGAAGTTGTAGACAAGCTGTCGGAAATGCTTGGGGTAACACTCAAAATGGATGTATTGCCGCGTGGAGCGGATGGAGCGAATAAGTTAAATTTACTTCTTGCATCCAATGATTTTCCGGATATTATCAACGAAGTTCCTGAAATTGCAACAGCCGGCAGGTTGATAGTAAAAGATGGGTTTGCAAAATTTACAATGGATGAGTTAAAGGCGAATATGCCAAAATACTATGAATTTATGAACACAAATGCGGGTCCTGCGGCAGAAAAAATGTGGGCAGCCAAAACAAAATATGATGGCGGCGATGGTAAAACTATGAAAGCTCTTTCAACTATATATCCCGACTCTATGATTCCATATGGAGGAGTCTGGAGGATGGATATGCTGGAAGAGGCAGGGGTGACTTCAGTACCGACAACAATAGAAGAATTCGGCAACGCGCTGGGAAAAATCAAGGCAAAATGGCCTAAAAACTATCCAATGACAGCAAGGGGCGCTTACCTGTGGCAGGCCTTTACAACAATTTTCGGAGCATATGGACTTGTTGCCTATGATTGGGGCATTTATGACGATGGGCAGCCTATGCCCGGAATGCTCAGTAAGAATGCCAAGCTTGCATTTGCAAAACTTAATGAATGGTTTAAAAAGGGTTATATAGATCCTGAATATGTCACATTAAAAGATCCTCCGAATATGGGGACAGGCAATACTGCATTTTCCGAATGGGCAGGCTGGGCTAATTACGACTCAGAGCTTCCCAATGCTACATTAAGGACAGAGGCGCAAAAATTGAACCCGAATGCCAGGTTTGCTATGACGCCTTTGATCAAGTCCGAGTTATACCCGGATGTAAAGCCTACATGGCCTGTCTGGGATCCTATTGATTACGGCGTAGGTACAACCGGATTCGGACTGCAACTGGAAAATGACAAAAATAAGCTTTATAAATCCATGCAAATCGTAGAAAGCTTGCTTTTTGATAAGGAAATCTCTCTTGTTGGACAATTTGGAATTGAAGGAAAGCACTGGACAAGAAACGGTGACACCGTAACCATTTCCGAGAAATTCCCAATGTATTCCGAGGCTGCTACCAATCAAGGTGTTTACGGGCAAGCTTATACGGCGCTTAATAACATAGCAGTAGCGCAAACATATTTAAAGGGTGATCTTTATTATAAGCAAAAAGCTAAATATATGAGTACAATGGGCATAGATATGCAGAACTGGAGCGGTATCTTAAAAGTCAGCCTTCAAAAAGGTGCTTTTAAAGATGCGTCAGGTAATGATATAAATATGACTGAAATCTACAAGCTGCAGGACCAGGCCTTTGTATGGCTGATTTCCGGAGAGAAGCCGATTTCATGGTTTGATGAGTTTGTCAGCCAATGGAAGAAAGCAGGCGGAGACAAGCTGATTGAAGCAGCGAACAGAGACTGGGTAGGAAAATAAATATAGGTTTTGTTTTTTACTAAAGGAAACCATGTTAAAACTACTTTTAAATTGATTTTATAATGTATAATACCGCAGTGTAAGCTGCGGTATTATACATTACTTACTAAGTATATGATTTCCGGCAATTAATTGATAGATTCAGAAATGGAAGGATGTTTCCTTATGCCTATTCAAAAGTTTACAGTAAGCCGTGATGACAGCGTATATGAGGCATGGCCGGATTTGGTGCTTACTAAAAAAGGAAAACTGATTTGTGTATTTACGGAAGTAGTCAGTCACATGGACCGTTCATGGAGCCGGATAGTATTGAAAGAAAGTGTTGACAGGGGCAGGACCTGGAGCGGCAGAATTCCTTTAACGGAAGAGACAAACGGGTGGGATACCGGCAGAATATCCCGCTTAAGAGACGGCAGCCTGGTAATATTATGCGACAGGATAATGGCGAAGCCGGAGGACCCGGAAGATGAAGTAAAAACATTTATGTGGATCGGGGATCCGGAAGGGAAAAAGTGGAGCGGGCCTGTAAAGACCCCGTCAACCGGGTTTGTACCGGATAAGCTGCTTGAGCTTCGTTCCGGAAGATGGCTCTATGCCACTCAAAACAGAAACAGAAAAAGTGGATATCTGGAACTGTTTTTATGGTATTCCGATAATAAAGGTCTGAATTGGACAGGGCCTGTATGTATTGCGGCGTATGAAGGGCTGACTTTATGCGAGGCATCCATACTTCTTTTACCTGACGGCACATTGGTAGCTTTCCTGAGGGAAAACTCCGGTATGGGCAAAGATTGCTACAAAGCAATTTCGACAGATGAAGGAGAGAGCTGGGAAGGCCCTTACCAGGTTCCGATCCCCGGCTGCCACAGACCGGTGGCAGGTATGCTGAGCAGCGGAAAAATCATGATAACATACAGGTTTATGCATGGAGGAAAAAGGGAATTCGGACATTGCATGCAGAATTTCTTTGCCGCGCTGACGGATGTGGAATCCGCGAAATCGTATGGAAGAAATGAACAAAGAGTGAGGATCATGCCCATTGATTATGACAGAAGCCCCCAAGCAGACCTTGGATATTCAGGATGGGTGCAGTTTGAAGATGGGGAAATCTATATTGTCAATTATATAATGGATGATGCTCCAAAGGGTCAAATCAGGGGATACAGCCTGAGAGAAGAAGATTTTATACTGCCGGATAAGACTTGAAAAATCATAATGGGGGCTAAAAAAACAGGAAAAAACGTTATGTGTAAAAAATTGGAAAGGAAGACGGTAAATACGATGAATACTCGCAGTTTGAAGCAAATGCTTAAGGAACAGGAATTGATTGTAGGGCTTAGCGTAGTGCATGTTTGTACTCCATGGCTGGCAAAAATGTACGCCGACGCTGGTTCCGACTATGTTTACCTGGAGAATGAGCATACATTCTTTAATGAAGAAAAGCTCGCAAATTTTATATTTGATTGCCGGCTTTGCGGAATGCCGGTTGTTGCGAAAAGTACTTATTTAAACAGGGGCAATATTGCCAAGCTGCTGGACGCCGGCGTTACAGGGATTCAATTGCCCATGACTGAGACAGCCGGGCAAATGCAGGAAGCGGCTTCATATATAAAGTTTCCGCCTGAAGGGATCAGAGCAGCCGGTCAAGGGCTGGGGAATACGGATTATGAACCGGTAGATGAGGCTGAGTGGGTCAAAAAGACGAATTCGGAAACTGTATTGATTGCTCATGTTGAATCACGAAAGGGACTTTCAAATATTGTG
>VEPD01000514.1 GCA_012027035.1 Ruminiclostridium sp.
TCCGGGAGGCGGGGAAGGACAATATCAAGATCAATCTGGATATTTTTAATCTGTATTGGGCTGGTGAGAATCCGGTAGAATCTCTGGAAAGGCTGTTCCCATATGTAGCTCATATACATCTGAAAAACGGAGCCCTGGTAGAGAATAAGCTAAAGTGCGGGTTCTACCTGAATAATGGCAGTATGAATTATGAGCCGTTCTTTAAAAGGCTACGAAGCATGAAATATTCAGGATGGCTCTCGGTAGAATGGTTTGGTGAAAATATCCGGAGCGCGGCACGGCATGAATATGAATTTATTAAGAAAATTACGGCAGAAGAGGAGTAAAAGGGTTTCGCAAAAACTGAAAACAAGAAAATAAAAGGTTAAAATAAGTATTGACAGTGATTCTGAACAATTATATAATAAAGGTGTAATGTAGCAATATAGGTTATGATTTTTGATGGCAATGTAATAAATGATTTACTTGCATCTATACTAGTGATTCGGAAACCGATTATCATCACGCGGATATATAAAAAATAATGTAAGATAATTCTAGTAAAGTAGCTCTACTGGCAGAAGAAAGATGATAATCCGAATAAGTTTTTCATTATTAAGTTAGAAAAGGAAAAGTGAATTATGGGTTTGAATGTAGAGAGTGTGGCTAATATCAAACATGTAAAAAGGTTAACAAGTTCAAAGGCGATAGCAATGAGACCATACTATTTCCTTCTTGTTATACCGGTTATTCACCAAATACTGTTTTCTTATCTGCCTATTTTTGGAGTTGTGATTGCATTCAAGAATTATAGGTTGGGACCGGGCATTTGGGGCAGCCCATGGAATAACTTTGCACATTTTAAGAAACTTTTTACTGATTATTTTTTTGGACGTGCTATCAGGAATACTTTAACTATAAGTTCTTTAACATTAATACTTACGTTTGTTATGAGTGTTATATTTGCATTACTGCTTAATGAAATAATACATATGAAGTTCAAAAGAGTTATACAGACTATCTCATATTTACCGCATTTTTTTTCCTGGGTAGTAATGGGAGGATTTGTTTACAGAATCTTTTCCATGAATCTTGAGGTTGGGGCTATAAATTCTTTACTCGTCAAGTTGGGAATCGTTGATCAACCAATAATGTTTATGGCAAACAAGAACCTGTTTGTGCCTATATTTTTATTGGTCCTTTTGTGGAAAGAAATAGGATGGGGAAGTATAATATACCTTTCCGCAATAGCAGGAATAGATGTCGCTCAATATGAATCGGCAACCATAGATGGAGCGACAAGATTTCAAAAAATCAGATATATCACATTACCCAGCATGGTGCCTACAATGACTATAATATTGATTCTCAGCGTAGGCGGTATTATGAATGTAAGCTTCGAAGCTGTGTGGAATTTACAAAATCCTCTGGTCTATGAAAGATCAGACGTGCTCAGTACCTTGATTTTCAGAAAAGGCTTACTGGAATCACACTATGATTATTCAACAGCGGTAGGGTTTTTTCAAAACGCAATCGGATTTGTGCTTGTATTAATAACTAACAAAATAGTAAAAAAATTGAACGACTATAGTTTATTTTAATAAAATGAATATTTACAGTAGAATCAATTACAGTAGAATCAATTACAATAATGAAGGATAATTTTAGCTGATCAACTTGAGGAGAAAGATATGACAAAAATAGGTAATAACAAAAACAGTATTTTTGATATTTTTAATTATGCTATAATGAGTATCTTATGTATAACGATTTTGTTTCCGTTAATTGATATGCTATGGACTTCATTAACGCCAGTTAATACTATTAGATTATCATATCTGCTTCCGTCAAGTTCAATTTCGTTTGATGCATATACATACATTTTTACTGAAAACTCAATGTTTGCTGCTCTGGGAGTAAGTGTATTCAGGACAGTAGTCGGCACTATATTGCATTTGATTATTGTTTTGCTTGCTGCTTATCCAATGTCAAAAAGTGATTTAAAAGGCTGAAAATATATAATGCTGTTTTTTATAATTCCAATGTATTTTTCAGGAGGTCTGATTCCGTCTTATCTTGTTAACCGGGCGTTGGGATTTAGAGATAGCCTTTTGGTTTATATCGTACCTACAATGTTCTCCGCTTTTATAATGCTAATAGTCAGGAACTATTTAATGACCATGGAAAAAGCGCTTGAGGAAGCGGCATTTATTGATGGCGCGTCAGTTATACAAGTATTATTTATGGTTATCATTCCGTTATCAAAACCTGTCCTCGCAACTGTAGCTTTGTGGCAAATGGTAGATCAATGGAATGCATGGGTGGATAATATGATATACATAAGAGACGAAAATAAATATGTTTTACAGTTTATACTTAGAAGATTAATAGAAAGCTCAGCTCAGACAGAACAAGCGATGATGTATTATTCCACAAATAGAGGAGTAAAACTTGCTACCGCTCAAGTACAGGCGGCCATTACCCTTATTGTTTTATTGCCGATAGTTTGTGTATATCCTTTTTTACAGAAGTATTTCGTAAAGGGAATCATATTAGGAGCGGTAAAAGGGTGATTTAATCAGTTTTTAATTACCTCTTTGAACTTTATTTAAATCAAGAGAATTTCGTACCCGGGTTCTTGTAATAAATAAAGGGAGAGTGGGGAGTTAAAATATAAAAAAAATTATATTAAAGGAGGAGTTATCATGTCCAAGGCAAAAAGAATCCTGATCATCACTTTAGCCCTGATGTTGGCTGTTGTTATGATGCTCACAGGATGTACTACGAAAAACCCTGCCACCACCGAAACAACTACTGGGACGGTAGCAACAACAGAATCACTTCCCAATGATGATCCTGCTGCCAAAAAACTCGACATTAGTTTTCTTGGATGGAATGCTGCTAATATCGTGGATGGCAATGCGGTAGAGGCTATGCTGGAACAGAAATTCAATGTTGACATTAAAATCCCCAAAGTAGACGTTTACAACCAGGATCAACTAAAGCTTACCCTGGCGTCAGGAGAAATGCCTGAATTTTTGTTGTCATATGAAGATGACGATAAATTATATGAAGAGGATCAATTGACGCGTACTATACCCCGCAGCTTAGTACAGAAATACATGCCTAAATATTATGAGAAGGTAAATGCCACACCTTTCCTTTGGGATAAGGCAAACAAAACTAATGAAGATGAATTTGTATCGCTTTTTGAGATTAATGACAGTTTATTTGATAACAATATAATGACGCTGGCAATAAAATATAACTGGGTTGAGAATCTAAAATTAAAAGTCCCGGGAAATGTAGAAGAAGTAGCTAAAAATCTATTTATGACCGACACAGCATTTACTCTGGATGAATACACAGAATACCTGAGAGCTTTTACCGAAGATGATCCGGATCAGAATGGTGCGAAAGACACTGTAGGACAATCCGGCTATCCTCACTTATTCCACATATATACTTTCTTTAATGCATTCGGATTAGACTATTATAATAACAGTAAGGCTGCAGATGGAAGTGCAGTTGAAATGTTTAATTCACCCATGTTTAAAGAAGCTACAAAGTATCTCCAGAGCGTTTATCAAAAAGGATATATAGACAAGGAAGTTTGGACGATAGGCATATGGGATACCTGGAAAAAATTCGATACCAATAAGTCAGGAATGGTTCCTGTCAGTACGGATTATCTTCAGGCTTGGGCTGCTCCCAGACCTCCGCAATCAAGATTAAATGCAGATCCAAACAACAAAGTTCTTTTATCACCAGGTGTACAAGCGTATCCTGATGTAGGAATTGACCCGATGTATAATACATCTCCGAAAAGCGGGCCTTATGTTGTAAGGAAAGACGTCTCGGATGAAAAATTAATCCGTTTCCTGCAAATATTGGAGTATATAATAATGGATCCGGAGGGATCAGTGCTTGTTAATGCCGGTAAAGAAGGACGTGACTATTACTGGGACGGCGAACCGTTCAAATCTTCTATTGTACAAAGACCGGACGTACAATTGGGAGGTAATACCGGCATCGGTGTATTTGGACAAAGCAGAATATCAGCTACATTCAAATACTATGCAGGTAAATATTCAAATGCAGCCGCAAAATATATTATGGGGCCGGATGCTATATGGGCAAAGTACCGTTACTACCCATATAAGAAAGACCTGGAGCAGAAAACGAAGTCAGAAGACCTGCAACGTGAAGTTTTACCGGACGCTATGAATTTAGCCCTTGAATTTGTGAGTAAAATGGCCACTGAAAACAAAAATGTGGATAATGAGTGGGCTGCTTTCCAGGATAAACTTAAAGGTGCAAGATATAATGAATGGGCAGATGAAGTGAATAAATCACCTTTGTACACAGATTATTTCCCTGCGCTCTCAAGGTACAATACAATTAAATAACATGATGTACAGCCTTTATTAGTCAAGTTAACAAAAAACCGTAGATGAGAAGATTATATCTTCTCATCTACGGTTTAATAAAATTATTTGGAACTTTCTGCACTTGCCGGTCTCAATGCCGTAGTCTGCGAGGATACGCTTGCAGAAGCGTTCCACCGGGCTTCCAGTCTTTTTCGAGACATTACTAATCTTATCGGAGGGATTATATGACCATAAACCAGAAAGACAAGCAAATATTCAGAACTCTGGCAAAGCAATACAGAGAAGTAGCCTTTCTGGATACTCACAAGAGAACAATTGAACACTGGAAAAGAATCAACTCCTTAAACCCAATCAGACCCATGATTATGATTGACCAGATACCCTGGCATGAAATGAATGTAAATGATGAGTTGACCCTGATGTGTGAAGACGAATTATTAAAGAGTCTTGAATGGAAAATGCGCAGTGAATTGTACAAGTGGAAGCGCTTTCCATGCGATATGGCATTTTATCCCTTTCTTCAGGTGCCAAAGGTGTATACGGATACCGGAACAGGAGTGGAATCTCATATCAGCCAGGATGAGATCAATTACAGTGAAGCCAGGACACATACTTATAGCGATCAATTGCCGGACGAGGCGGCCTTGGAAAAGCTGCATAATCCTGTTATACTTTTTGACAGGAAGAGTACTGCTTTAAGAGAAGAGCTGGTTAACGAACTGATTGGAGATATTATCCCTGTAAAAATGTCAGGGGTGACTATTTGGGCCGCAGTTTGGGATAGAATTGTATTTTGGCGCGGAGCAACTCCGGTGCTTTATGATTTGATAGACAGACCTGAATTCGTCTGCAAGCTTATGAAAAAGATTACCGGCATAGAAATGGACACTCTTGACCAGTTGGAAGAGCAGAATTTGCTGGAATATGAGCAAGATTTGATCCACTGTGCAGGCGCATACAGTTATGAGCTTCCCGGTAAGGATTTTGACGCCGGGCATGTCAAAGCAAAGAACTGCTGGGTGGCAGGCGCTGCACAGATATTTTCCGAAGTTTCACCTGCTATGCATGATGAATTTGAAATAGAGTATATGAAGCCTTATTACGAACGTTTTGGCCTTGTTAATTACGGCTGCTGTGATCCGCTGCATCATAAAATAGATATTATTAGAAAAATCAAGAATGTCAGAACAATTTCCATAAGTCCCTGGGCCAATGTACAGGCAGCAGCCGAAAATATGGGAAAAGATTATGTAATGGCAAGAAAGCCAAACCCTTCTTTTGTAGCAATGGATACTTTTGATGATAAAATAATCACTGATGATATCAAGACAACATTAAAAGCATGTGTTAAGAATAATACTCCCTGTGAATTCATATTGAAGGATATCACTACTGTTAGAAACGATCCGCAAAGGCTGTCAAATTGGTATAAAATTGTAAAGTCGACCATCGAGAATTACTGATTGACCTTTATCTATCCTGCAATTTTTATTTCACCTTGTAACTTATCCGGCTTTTTTACCCTCGTCATGAGGTAAAAAGCATCACCATGTAAAAACCTGAATCACCTGCCAGACAAGCGGCTTATAAGTACTTGTTTTATTTTGTTTTGCCATTTTTTCACGATTACTATATTATGCTGTCAAAGAACAGCCCGTTTATAAGCGAGTCCAGGGTGTCAAGAAAACTCCCAATTTTCATAGCAAGGTACAGTGTTTCATATCTCCGAAACTTGAACCAGGGAATATTATTCCGTGCGGCATATTAAGTATTGAATAATAGTTTTTGTTGTAGTATAATCAGTATAGCAAGGCTACTAAAGAAGCTATTACGTCGCGCATTGCACAGTTAGCGCTTCTTAACAGTCTTTACTCCTGTGTGGCGCTGAAGAAATACGACAAGGTTGTTGAAAACATTGAAGAAGTGACTGAGGTATTGTATAAGATAAGGTTTAAAATTAAATACATATCTGATTGAGGGGGATCAATTAAATACATGCAATATGCATTGCCGACTGTTATTACCATTATCATTTGTCTTACTTTCACTTTTATAAACGGGTTTCATGACGGTTGCAATGTGATGGCTACAGTTGTGGCCTCAAAGACGATGTCACCTCAAAAAGCCTTGATCTTCGCGTGCATTGCTGAATTTACAGCGCCGTTGCTTCTGGGTACCGCTGTCGCAAATACTGTCGGTAGGGGGATTCTTGATATAAACAGACTCAACCGGCAGAATTACAGTATTTCTATTATAATTATCCTTTCAGCCCTCATCGGTGGTATATTATGGAACCTTTTTACCTGGAAAGCCGGCTTGCCGTCAAGTTCTTCCCACGCCTTGATTGGAGGTCTGATAGGCTCCGGAATGACAATATTCGGTCCCGGGATGATCAACTGGAACAACCTGTTCTGGAAGGTTATCGTGATGCTCGTGCTCACTCCGATTACTGGTTTTGTGGCGGGATATGTTTCTATCAGAATACTGAACATTCTAATAAGAAGGTGTACCCGCAGTGTAAATAAAATATTTAAATTTATTCAGGTTTTCAGCATGTTTTTTCTGGCATCAAGCCACAGCTCGAATGATGCCCAGAAGTCTATGGGAGTCATAGCGATCATTTTGCTGATAGGCGGAATAAACAAAGATTTCGGTGTTCCCGTATGGACTATGTTCCTAAGTGCGTTTGCAATCTCTGCGGGGCTGTTGATGGGTGGATGGTCGATTGTTAAGACTGTCGGAACAAAGATATTCCGTGTCAGACCTATACATTCATTCAATTCACAAATGACAGCGGCGCTGGTGATAACAACTGCGGGGTTGCTTGGTTATCCTGTCAGCACCACACAGATTGTCAGCTCTTCAATAATGGGGACCGGTGCGGGAGAAAAGCTGAACGCAGTGAACTGGGGAGTGGTCAAAAGCATCCTTACTTCCTGGCTTATCACGATACCCTGTTCGGCAGCTTTTTCAGCGGTAGTGTGTTTTGTATTAAAAACAGTTATATATTAATTTGTGCTATATGAGGAATATTATTGTGAATTCAAATGAGAGAGTAAAAAAATCTATGATGTTTGAAGAACCTGACAGGGTACCTTTTGATTACTGGGCGGACAGCATTATTACCGACAGGCTTATTTCATTGTTGGGAGCCGTCTATGGAATTAATGATATTGAAGGACTGTACAGGTACTTTGAGATAGATTTCAGATTTATTGAAGGAACTGTCTATACAGGTCCATGTTTAAAAACTTTTAATGATGGTTCACGGAATGATATCTGGGGCGTCAGAAGGAAGAAAGTCGCAGTTGATGAAAGCGAACCGGATAAAGGAAGTTATGAAAATGTTGTTGTCCACCCACTCGCAACAGCAGATACGGTAAAAAATATAGAAGAATTTGAAGGATGGCCGTCTCCTGATTGGTATGATTATTCCTGTGTCAAAAAGATGGCTGGCATTCATTCCGGATTTGCGGTTATATGCGGTGGAGACAGGCTGAACAGGACTGCGCAGCTCAAGCCTGCCATGTATCTAAGGGGGGTTGAGCAGATAATGCTTGACCTTGCCCTGAATCCTGATATTGTCGAAGCAATTACGGAGAAACTGGTAAATTATTATCTGGAGTATAATAGGAGAATATTTAAAAATGCCGGCGGTAAGATTGATATATTTTTCATGGGTGATGATTTCGGGACACAAAATGGATTGATAATGAGCGTAGATATGTGGCGCAGGTTTTATAAGCCGGGCTTCAGGAAATTTATTGAGCTTGCCCACAACTTCGGAATAAAGGTAATGCATCATACCTGTGGTGCTATAGAGCCGCTTATTCCGGAATTTATAGATTGCGGATTGGATATCCTTCAATCAATGCAGCCTCGGGCAGTTGGAATGGACTTGAAAAAAATTAAAAAAGAATACGGTAAATATATTTGTTTTCAAGGCGGAATAGATATACAGCAAACCATGCCGTACGGGAGTGTGGAAGATGTGACGAAGGAAGTTACCGACAGGATAAGGGATCTGTCACCAGGCGGTGGATATATCCTTTGTACCGCGCATAATATGCAGGCTGATACTCCTCTGGAAAATGTGCTTGCACTTTACAAAACGGCTATCAAATACGGAAGATATTGATTACATAATATATTGAGGATTATAGGTTAATTATAAAAGCAGAAATATTATGATAGATGGAGGTGGCAAAAGTGAAAAAATTACCTTGGTTCATACTTGCAAAGAAAGTTGACTTTTATCACATGCTTTTTGAGCAGGCGCAGGTGACAGTCGAAGGTATTAAGGTTCTGCTGGAATATATGAAGACAGGTGACAGGTCCTATGCCGAAGTACTATGTGAGACTGAAGGCGCGGCGGATATGAAAAGGCGTGTGCTGCTTGACGAACTGGATAAAACATTTATAACCCCGTTTGAGCGTGAGGATATATATACTCTTTCGAGGGCTATAGACGATATAATTGATTACGGCTATACGACTGTGGAAGAGATGGAGTTATTTAAACTCGGGCCAGATGCGGAATTAATAAAAATGGTCGAGGTTATTCTTGACATGACAAAAGCCATAAGCCTTGCGGTCGAATATCTTGAGAACAACCGCAATATTTCAAATGAGCATGCCCTAAAAGCAAAAGCGCTTGAAAACCAGGCTGAGAAACTTTACAGGAGTTCCCTTGTCGAGTTGTTTAAGAATGATGACATCAAATACATTCTCAAAATGAGGGAAATGTACAGGCACCTCAGTAATTGTGCCGACAAGGGCGACCTGGCGGCCGACGTGATATGCCATATTGTGATAAAAATGAACTGATATTAATTCATCCGGCTTTTTTACCCTCGTCAAACATAGCCAGCAGGTGATCAAACGGGATATCCGGCTCAAAGGCCTGCGAAGGTGAAAGTATATACCCGCCTCCTTTTCCAAGAGTTCCAATGGCATGCCTGGTCTCTTCACGTATTCTTTCTACCGGACCTTCAGGCAGGACATGCTGGGTATCAATACCACCATAAAAAGTGACCTTGTCACCATACTTTTCAGCCAGCAATTCCATTTCCATCCCTTTGGCGCTCACCTGCACAGGGTTTAAAATATCCACCCCGATTTCAATCAAATCGGGGATTATCGGCTCAATTGCACCGCAGCTGTGCTGCATTACCTTTGCTCCATAACTTTTGATAACATCATATACTCTTTTTAACTCAGGCTTAAAGAACTCAAGAAACGTTTCCAGACTCATTATCAAATTGCTCTGCGCACCGAAATCATTACAGTTTTGTACCATGTCAATTCTGCCTTTGCCGGATTCCATAAGCTTTTTCAAATAGTCGATCCAAAAATCCGTAACATGCCGTATTATAGCTTTTGAAATTTCCGGTTCAAGCTTGAGATTTACAAGAGTATTTTCAAAACCGCACAACCAGGCTACATTATGGAAAATGGGCGCCCATAAGCCTGCATCAATTGCAAACTCATCATACATCCATAATTGTTTTTCGAAATCAGTTGAGTCAAAATCTTTTATATCAGGCCACTGGTAGCTTTCAACCTCGTCTACCGATAA
>VEPD01000495.1 GCA_012027035.1 Ruminiclostridium sp.
ATATCTTTATATTTCTCTGTTTTCAAAGAATATATTTTATGTTTAACTATTTTTGTGCACAGTTTTGTTACAATAAGTTCATTTTATATTGTAAAAGAAGATAATTCACGTGTGGAAATAAGGGGGTGATAACTTTCTGTATCAACCAAAGGAGGTGGTTATGGAATAATTATCAATGGCACATCATCAAAGTATACGTATAGTTTATTAGACGCTTTTAAAAATTCTGAAGACCAAATTTAAAAGGAGGATTTTATATTTATGAAAAAAGCAATTAAAGTTATGTCTTTGCTGCTTGCTTTATGTTTTATTGTGACTTTGGCAGCATGCGGCGGAAATAATGCAAGTCAGACTACAAATACAACACAAAGTTCTTCAGAGGCATCAAGTACTGCTCCGGCAACAAACGAACCTGTCAAGATCACGTTCCTCATGCAGGATTGGGGAAATATCAAAGGATCCGAGGATGAAAAGCGTGTACTTGATATAGTCAAGGAAAAAACCGGTGTAGAACTGGTACCTATATTAATACCCCTAGATACTTATGATGATAAGGTCAATTTGAAATTTGCCGCGGGAGAAGAATTCGACCTTTACACAGAGTTAAAGGATGCTCCCAAGCGTTACGCCGAGGGTCAGATCATATCACTCAGTCCTTATATTGATGAATATGGTCCGCTCTTTAAAGATGAAAATATGATGCCGAAGGATTTTCTGGCGTATGCTACTGTTGATGGAAATTTAATAGGTCAGGCCTCCGGACAGGCTTCGACCACAAGGTACACGATTTCAGTCAGAAAGGACTGGGTGGATAAGCTGGGAATGGCGTTGCCGACGACAATTGAGGAATTCCAGGCTTATCTTGAAAAAGTAAAGGTAACCGACCTGAATGGAAACGGCCAAAGTGATGAGATTCCTCTCTATACAGGCGGCTGGGCTATGGGGCCGGTATGGCAGGAAGTCTTCCTGGTGCATGGAGGAAATGATTGGATAGATGAAAATGGAGGCTACAATATACCGATTCTTGACCCTAATTATAAATTGATGCTGCAAACGATGCAGGATTGGTATAAAAAAGGCCTGATATGGAAGGAAGCATACACCGCCAATCCTACACAGCTCCGTGAAATTGAAGCGACAAATATTTTTGGCGCCATGGGATTCTGGTATACTGAGCCTGAAACAACAATATCCAACTTCAGAGCGTCTGTCCCTGAAGCAGTGAATGTTGTCATTCTTCCGAAAGGCCCGGGACTGAATAAGAAGCTTGAGGGAAAAAGGCCTTATAGTATGGTATCTGTGACCAGTAAGTGCAAGAATCCCGAAAAGGCTGTAGCCCTTTTGAATTATGCTCTTTCTGTAGAAGGTGACCTGTTGCTTACCTATGGCGTTGAAGGAATAAACTGGCAGTACGCGGATACGGAAAAGAAGTCTATCAATTTTATGGGCGTCGTAAACAACGATTATACACAGTGTAAATACTATACCCAATTTGCAAGGTTCGGCGGATTGACTTATACATTTTTACCATATGTAAACAACATGAATAGTGTAGTTGGCGCTGCCCGCGATTTGGAGCTGAGCAAGCTTCCCAAGGAACCGATTCTTGGAAAGGATTTCTTATATGACAATACCAAATGGGAGTCCACGAAAAAGCTTGCTGACCGCGACACGTTCATATCCGAGATGCAGACAAAAATCCTAATGGGTCAAGCCAGTGTTGATGAATGGGACAATGTAATCAAAAAATGGCGTGAGATGGACGGCGATTTGTTCTTAAAGGAAAAGGGCCAGGCTTATAAGGAAATATCCGAAAAGACAGGAATGAAATAAGATTAACTATAGCAGGTACAGGTTGGTTTGCTTTGCAAGCCAACCTGTATTACTGTAAATTAAATGGTATGGGTTTACCTGATAGGAGATGGAATATGACAAAGGCCAGTATTTGGAGTACACTGAAAAAATATAAAATGCTTTATCTGATGCTTTTACCGGGCATGCTTTTCTTTATTATTTTCTCCTACTTACCCATGTATGGGATTGTAATTGCGTTCCAGGATTACAAACCCGCCTACGGGCTGCAGGGTATGATTAATAACCCTGTCTGGGTGGGGCTTGAGCACTTTAAAGACTTCTTCAGCTCATACTATTTTGCCCGCATATTAGGGAATACGGTGATCATCTTTTTTCTAAAGATGTTGATCGGATTTCCAGCGCCCATCATATTAGCCTTGATGTTGAATGAACTGAAAAACAGAGTGTATAAGAAGGCGGTGCAAACCATTACATATATGCCCCACTTTTTATCTATGGTAATCGTAACCAGTATTGTTGTATTATTGCTCAATCCGTCCAATGGCATTATAAACCAGATAATTATGAAATTGGGAAAGGATCCGGTATATTTTCTGGCTGATACACGGTACATCAGAAGTATTCTTGTTATAATGGGCACATGGATGGGCATCGGCTGGGGGAGTATACTATACCTCGCGGCATTTGCCGGAATTAACCCCGAGCTGTATGAAAACGCGCAAATAGAAGGGGCAGGCAAGTTTCAGCAGGTCATCTACATTACTTTGCCATCAATATCATTTATAATAAGCATTACATTGATTTTAAGCATGGGCAGCATTTTAAGCTACGGCTATGAGGATATCCTGCTGCTTTACAGTCCGCCTGTTTACGAAAAGGTAGATATCATAGATACTTTTATTTACAGGGAGGGACTTCTTGTAAGCAGATACTCTTATGGCGCCGCAGTCGGCTTTTTTAGGAATGCAATAGGTCTTATAATGGTAATTTTGACAAACTTTCTGGCAAAAAAATTTGGAAATCAAGGGATATGGTAATGGGAGGTATTCTTTTATGATAAAGGTAAGCACCGGAGAAAGAATTTTTAATTACTTTAATGTTATTTTCCTTGGATTGCTTTCGGCAAGCATTATTTATCCTTTTATTTGTGTAATAAGCAATTCTTTTCGCAATAATGCCGATATTGCAAAAAACGGATTCAGATTGATCCCTGAAACTATTAAATTCGACGCTTATAAGTTTCTATTGAATGACAGCGAAAGAATCTATAACGGTTTTAAAGCCAGCATATTTATTGTAATAGTAGGGACGCTGCTTTGTCTGATATTTACGGCCATGATGG
>VEPD01000025.1 GCA_012027035.1 Ruminiclostridium sp.
AACAGGACAAACAGCCTGCAGCCATTCCTCCACATGACGCATCTATTTGCAGCCATGCCCACCCATCCTGGTTAGAATGTGCTAGTTCACATTTTTTCCATATTACGAACCTTCCTTGTTTAAACAGACAAAGCGCGGGCGATGATACTGTCGATGGGAACAGTATCATTTTTTTCAAATAATATGTTAAACTCTTTTCCAGCCCTTTTGTACAGCCTGCGCAGATAATCAAAGCTGAAGGGGGAATGCTTTTCAAGCTTTTTTAGGTAACTTTTACCGTATTTTGGAGTATTATTGGCCGCCGCACTTATAAGAAGTAAAGTACAGCCGCTCCGGATCAAACGCTTCTGCTCAATCATACGGGAAGAATTGAAGCATTTATCGTAATCGATCAGACTGAACATGAAATTCAGCAGTTTGTTCATAACAGAATCCAGATTCCATTTGCCGGCAATCTGGGAAAACATCGTCATATGCCGGTTTTTAAAATCAATCCCTACATCCTGCGCATCATCCGCAAGCTGTAAAAAAATACCGAATCCGAACATAAACCTTTCCTGAGCGTCAGATAAATGACCGTTTACAAGGAAAGCATCGGCCAATACGGATGAACCGCCTTTTCCAAAGCTGACGCCGGGTATGTCGGATTCATACGGTGAAAGCAATCCACTTTGCTGGTTCAAACTTTTTTGCTGGGCATCATGTATTGCCAAAAGGCTTTCATACACCTGGGGGAAACCGTCCCTTCCGTATTGAGACTCAATCATTCCAACAAGTCTGAATATTTTAACTTCAAATGGACTTTTTGATTCCACCGGTTTACCTTCCAGTATCAGCTTGAATCTTTCAGCATACCTCAGCTTTTCTCCAAGACTTACATCCACGGAATCCAAAAAATTGTCAGTATAGGGATAGAGCATGCTGTAAGCAAATAAAGCCGGTGTAAATTCAACTTCCCTTCCCGACAGAACCTGGATGCAATTCATAATCCATATATTCCGCATGGCCTGCAAAATGTCCGCAGTCTTTATCGAAGGGTCAAAGCTGCGGGCTTTGTCAATAAAATCAGAGGTTACCTTGCAGTAACCTCCTCTCAGCAAAATTTCCGTGCTCCCCCGGCCCAACTCAAGTACATCGTCAAAGATGATACCAAGAAGATTTCTCATCCTTGAACCCCAGGCGGAATAATCTTTTTGAATGCTTCCCGGATTAACTTTTACTTCGGCCAACATTTGATCGACTATTAAATCCATTTTCCTTTCAGCCGACTTTTGGCTTTCGCGACTGTAAACCCTGTCAAACGCCGGGAACTCCGCTGATGTATCCCACCATTCCTTCAAAAATCCGCTCTTAAGTTCATCCGTCCTTTTCTGGTAGTTACCATTCATTCCCGATACCCTTCCCTGATAGCAGATACACTATGGCGCCCGGCGCTGTAGCGCTAATTGATAGTCAGGCGCCTTACACCCTTATTTCCGTTATTTAAAGTTTACCAAAAGTTTTCCTACACCCATGTCTATGTCCATATCGATTTTCACAGATGCTTCATCATAGCCTTTTGAATAATAAACTCCATTCTTCTTTTCCCAATCGGATCCATCAAGATTAGTGGAATTCAGGGCTCCATCCATCCTGACCTTGACGCCTGCATCGGACGGTACATTGATCTCTATCTTGGATGCGCCTGCATTGATGTCTACAACCGGATTGGAATATTTTGCTCCCAGTGTAAGCGCAAGATTTGCCGCACCTGTATCCAATGACAATTTCTCCACTGACAGACCGGACATGTCAAAACTTCCATCAACTGCTCCCGTATCAATATCAATATGCCAGGGAACCTGGCTGCTCAAATGGAACCTGTTATTGCGGTTATTCAAATTGGTGTTGAAGTTTGATATGCTATAAGCCTTTTTATCGAAGGAAATTGAAGTTTCCCCGTCTAGCGACTTTTCCGCATAAGTTATATCCTTGTCCTGTATCTCCGCTTCCAGCAGCTTTAAAGTACCGGAATCCAGGGAAATCCTTGTACCGCCGAATGCTATTTTTAAATTGCCTTTTTGCACTTCCGCCAGTTTTTCAATAGTTACTTTTTCACCTGTCCGGATTCCCCCGGCATTTGTTTTATCATCAAAGATATAGCTGTATGATATGAGTACGGTCAAAAATGCGGCCCAGGCAACAGCCCTTATTATTTTATTATTCCTGAATATTATGTTCACACCTATTATAACAAGTATAAGAGGCCACAAAACAAACAAAGCATTTATTATTGACCATGATATAACACCTACGCTTACCAAAACCCATATTATTCCCACAGTAAGGAGGAATACTCCAAACCCCACTCCCTTATTGTTTTTCATAATATCAGCGCCTCCCCTTGAAAACGATGACGCCGCCAATACCTATAAGAAGCAATGGGACAAGATATTTAGGATCAAAATCCGGCATAAACTGCTTCAGTAGAAAAAGTATACCGAGTCCTATCAGAATAGCTCCAATAACCAGCTTGTTCTTTTCCGAATTGTATTTCGGCGGCTTAGCCCACTCATCCCGTTCTTTCTCATGCTCATGGATGAAATCCTCGGTACTTCTGTCGGCTTCACTCTTCCAGTTGTCGTTGCAACAGACGCTTTCCTCACTTGGCATAATGACGGCAGCAATAATGTATGCAAGTATTCCTGTGCCTGACAGCATGATTATCACTGTAACTATCCTTACTATTACGGCATCTATGCAGAAATACTCTGCAAAGCCGGAACATACGCCTGCAATGACCCTGTTTTTTCTTGGACGATATAATTGTTTACTCATAATCCGTATCTCCTTAAAATTTATTGATTTCCCACTCTACCGATTTCAACGGCGCTTACAATCAGCTTACAACCAATAATACGTATAAGTATTATTAATGTCTAATAAATTAAAAAAAATTTGGCATGGCACAATTGCATATTATTTCGTCCGTGATAAAATAAGAAAGAGAAAAGAAAAATAAAAGGAGAAAATGCAGTCATATGGGCAATCTCAGACATATCAAAGACTTGATTTGGGCCGGTAAATACCATTATATCGCCGGAGTGCTATGCCTTCTGGTGGTGGATGTACTGCAGCTTATTCTGCCATGGCTATTGGGAAGCATAACCGATTTGCTGAATTCAGGCCGTCTGGATAAGCCTGAAGTCCTGAAATATGCTCTCATGGTAGTAATAATTGCCGCCGGTATTGCATCTTTCAGGTTTTTCTGGAGGTATCTCATACTGGGTGCATCAAAAAAAATCGAAGCAATTATAAGAGAGCGGTTCTATTCCCACCTTCAAAGGCTGGGAGCCTTCTATTTCAATAATCACAAAACCGGAGATCTTATGGCCCATGCTACGAACGATATAGGCAATATAACCATGGCAACCGGTATGGGAGTGATTATTTCCATAGATTCGGCCCTCATACCCGCCGTCGCAATAATAATGATGATTAGAACAGCAGGAATCCAGCTGACTCTGGCATCCTTTGCACCGCTAGCCCTTTTGTTTGTACTTGTGCCTTTTTTCATGAAAACCATGGAGCAGAGAATAACAGGCATGCAGGAAGCTTTTTCGGCAATGACTGAAACCGCAAGAGAAAACTTTTCCGGAATAAGGGTGATTAAAGCTTTTGTTCAGGAATTGAAGGAAATTCAAAAGTTTGAAAAAACCAACGGTGATAATAAAAAGATGAATTTGAAATACATTATGCTCATGAATATGATGTTTCCCTCCATTATGACCATATCTTCCATTGCTTTCGTCATCGGCCTGTGGTTCGGCGGTATCCTTGTTATCAGAGAGCAAATAACTCTGGGACTATTCATAGCCTTCAACAGCTATCTGGGCATGCTTGTATGGCCGATTTCCGCTCTGGGATGGGTCATAAGCATTTTTCAAAAAGGCCTTGTTTCATTGAAAAGAATCAACACCATCATGGATGAAGTACCGGAAATACAGGATAAAAACACTTTTGCACAATTTGAAATCAAGGGCGGCA
>VEPD01000390.1 GCA_012027035.1 Ruminiclostridium sp.
ATGCATATGTCAGGGCATACGAGGCGGATCCCGTATCCATCTTCGGTGGAATCATAGCGGCAAACAGGGAAATCGACGGTAAAATAGCGGAAGAGATAAACAAGATTTTTGTAGAAATTGTCGTTGCGCCTTCATTCACGGAAGAAGCTCTGCAGATTTTGACTCAAAAGAAAAACATCCGTGTTTTGAAGCTGGATAGCATAACGGCAAAGCTTCCGGCAGGGACCTATGATATGAAAAAAGTTGCCGGGGGCCTTCTCGTGCAGAGTTATAACAACGGGCTTCTTAATACCGGTGAACTTAAGTGTGTAACCGAGGTTCAGGCGTCACCCCGGATGATGGAGGATCTTATCTTTGCCATGAAGGTAGTCAAGCATACGAAATCAAACGGCATAGTCATGGCTAAAGGCAAGCAGACCATTGGAATAGGTCCGGGACAGCTGAACAGAATAATGGCCGTTAAAATAGCGGCTGAGTATGCGGGCGACAGGGCAAATGGGGCAGTAATGGCCTCCGATGCGTTTTTCCCCTTCCCGGATTGCGTAGAGGCGGCTGCGGCAGCCGGAATAAAAGCTATCATACAGCCCGGCGGAGCCATGAAGGATCAGGAATCCATCGACGCCTGTAATAGACACGGTATAGCCATGGTGTTTACAGGCATGCGCCATTTTAAGCATTAGCAAAACCGCCATAGGCAGCGGATAACGACGTTTTTGCCGGAAAAAAAGAATATTATGTAGGAGAAAGAATATGAAGATATTGGTAGTCGGCGGCGGCGGGCGTGAACATGCAATTGTATGGAAGCTGGCCCAAAGCCCAAGAGTGAAAAAACTGTACTGTGCTCCGGGAAATGGAGGCATTTCGAAGATTGCCGAATGTATACCGGTAAAAGCCACTGATATTGATGGCATTACGGCTTTTGCCCTGAACAATGGGATCGATATGGTGATGGTCGCTCCTGATGATCCTCTTGCAGCGGGTATGGTTGATGCCCTTGAAGCAAAGGGCGTCAGGGCTTTCGGCCCGAGAAAGAATGCTGCTTTTCTGGAAAGCAGCAAGGCCTTTTCCAAGGGTATTATGAAAAAATACAGTATTCCTACAGCAAAATATGAGGTTTTTGAAGACAGCGGGCGTGCCATAGAATACCTCAGATATCAAGATTTTCCCATAGTAGTCAAGGCTGACGGGCTGGCGTTGGGGAAGGGCGTCATCATAGCCCAGGGCTTCGACCAGGCTCAGGAAGCCGTAAACAGCATTATGTCGGACAAGGTCTTCGGAAAAGCAGGGGACAAGCTTGTAATAGAGGAGTTTCTACATGGGCCGGAGGTTTCCATTCTGGCATTTACAGATGGGAAAACAGTTGTCCCAATGGTAAGCTCCCAGGATCACAAAAGGGCTTATGACGATGATAAAGGGCCAAACACAGGCGGAATGGGCACTTTTTCTCCCAGCAGGATATATACGCCTGAAATGGCCGAATACTGCATGGGAAATATATATAAACCAACAATCGACGCAATGAATAAAGAAAATAGAAAATTCAAGGGCGTGCTGTATTTCGGGCTTATTATCACACCCGAAGGGCCGAAAGTGCTGGAATACAATGCAAGGTTCGGCGATCCTGAAACCCAGGTTGTTCTTCCCAGACTGAAAAATGATCTTGTGGATATATTTGATGCTGTAATTGATGAAAAACTTGCATCTTTAAATATTGAGTGGGATAATAATGCTGCAGTATGTGTAATAATGGCGTCGGGCGGCTATCCGGAAAAATACGCCACAGGCTTTGAAATAACCGGAATAGAAGCGTCTGAGAAGGAATGCGGAGTTACTGAATTTCATGCAGGTACGAAGTATGATGGCGGAAAGCTTTTGACCTCGGGCGGAAGAGTACTTGGAGTGACGGCTGTCGCACCAACGTTGGAAGACGCCAGAACCAAAGCATACAAAGGTGTTGGAAAGATCAGCTTCAAAGATATGCATTGCAGGAAAGATATCGGAGTTAAGCGCAATTGATGGGAATAAGGACTTGTCTGGTAATAAAGTAATAGGTTTTATTATCATTCCCTGGCGCCGAGGTAGAGCAAATGCAGAAAGCAGTAAAAAAAATAGGGATACTTGGCGGAACCTTCAACCCTGTACATTACGGACATTTGATTGTTGCTGAAGCAGTCAGGGAGGATTTCCGGCTTGACAGGGTTTTGTTCATACCGGTAGGAATACCTCCCCACAAGTCCTTTAATGAGGTTGCGGATGCACGCCACAGGTATAACATGGTGAAATGCGCCATTGGCTCAAACCCTAATTTTGAAGCTTCACATCTGGAAATCGCCAGGTTGGGCTTGACTTACAGCATTGATACTTTGACTTCGCTAAAAGTATCGTATACGGAAAAGACGGATTTTTATTTCATAATCGGCGCTGATGTTGTTCCGGAATTGATTACATGGAAGGATTATACCAGGGTCTTTAAAATGTGTTCGTTTATTGCCGTATTAAGACCCGGGAATGACGGGGAAGCTCTGAAACTTCAAATCGATGAACTGACAAAAATTCACCGGGCAAATATTGTTATCGCCAGGGCTCCACAGATTGACATTTCATCAACCGTCATCAGGGAGAGGATCATGTCTGGAAGAACCATAAAATACCTGGTGCCTGACTGTGTTGAAAATTATATACTTGATAATGGACTGTACAAATGTGCAAATGGAGATAGTAAACCTGTATGACCGTTGAGATGATTAAAAAGCAATTGGAAGCAGCGCTTTCACCAAAAAGATACATACATTCGGTCAATGTCATGGAGACTGCTGTGAGTCTTGCGGTAAAATATGGAGAAGATGCCGGTAAAGCCGCTGTGGCAGGTTTGCTTCATGACTGTGCAAGAGATG
>VEPD01000184.1 GCA_012027035.1 Ruminiclostridium sp.
AGAATGTTTCGTATGCCTAATCAATAGGGGACTTCTGCCTTTTTGGGGCGTCCCTTTAGCTTAGGGATAGGTATAGTTATTGCCAGCCAAGCCCTTAAAGGGGTGAGGAAAATGCATGTGGTTATTATCGGCTGTGGAAGACTGGGAAGTACACTGGCAAGGGAATTGTCCGATGAGGGACATGATATTGCCATAATTGATAGAGATAGAGAAAGACTGGATGTTTTAGGCAGCGGCTTTAACGGTCAAATGATCAAAGGCATAGAATTCGACAACGACCATTTAATTGAAGCCGGGATTGGCAAAGCGGACGTTTTTTTGGCCATGACTCCGGATGATAACATCAATATAACCGGAGCGCTGATTGCTAAAAAAATTTATATGATACCAAGAATTATTGCAAGAGTGTGCTATCCCAACAGAAAGTATATTTATGAAAAGCTTGAGATTGAGACAATAAGCCCAACACGCCTGGGCGCACAAATCTTAAAAAGCAGGATATTGACAAACAGTCTGGACGTAATAGCTTCTCTGGATAGAGATTACGAAATTATCGAGGTCCCCATACTGAAAGAAAAAACAGCATTGGTCGGAGAAATAGAAGACAAATATTCCTGCATAATATCTGGAATATTAAAAGACGGGAATATAAAACTGCCGAAAAAAAACGAGCCTGTTTTGCATGGAGACAGGATCATTTGTACAATTAACAAGAAAGACAGAGACCATTTAATTTCTTCTTTGATGAAAGGAATGTCAAAATGAAGTCAATTATTATTGGAGGCGGCAAGCTCGGCTATTACCTCCTGAAAACATTAAAAGAAAGAAATCATCAGGTCACTTTAATAGAAAGAAACAGGGATACCTGTGACGAAATAGCCGGGGATATCGACGCCGACATTATTTTTGGCGACGGCACCGACCTTGATGTATTGAAGGACGCCGGAATCGAAGAGGCTGAAGTTGTTGCCGCAGTGACAGGAATGGATGAAGAAAATCTGGTTATATGCCAGATCGCGAAGCTTAGCTTCAGCATCGGCAAAACCATTGCCAGAATCAACAACCCTAAAAATATTAATATGTTCAAGGCACTCGGAGTAGACAAAACAGTCTGCAGTACGGAAGTAATTGCAAATCTCATCGAATGGGAGTTTGAAAAGGAAGCTCTGAAAATAGTACAGACCTTTGAACTCGGAGCAATGTGCCTGATAGAAATCATTATAGAAGCAGACCACCCATGGGGTGACAAGGCTGTAAAGGCATTGGACCTGCATGACGAATGTGTAATTGTTTCAATCGTCCGGGACGGTAAAATCATATACCCGAGGGGAAGCACGCAAATTATGTATGGCGACAGGGTACTGGCGGTTACAAGTATTCATGCAATGACGGATCTGAAGAGACAGATAAACAAGTCACGGGAAAAGTAAAGAGAAGTAAGGTGAGGTGTGTTGAATGCAGGATATTAAGAAAAATATTGAGGGTTTGATTATAGAATTGGCATCTATCGGTATATTTACTGCATTGTTGTTTGCAATAAATATGATTGCTATGAGGTGAGCCTTTGAGGACATTCAAAAAAGGTTTTCCCGATACTCTGATAATCTGTTACTATACAGGACATGTGATTCTGGGGACAGCACTCCTGATGCTTATACCTGCTGTCACTTCCCTGAGCATGGGAGAATGGAACCCTCTCATGGACTTTATAATAAGTATGAATATTGCCTTCATACTTGGCTTTATTCTGATATTCATCGGCTGGAAAACCAGGGAAAACAAAACCTACATGCAGTGGAAGCATGGCTTTGTCATCGCTTCCCTGTCATGGATCATACTGATGTTCCTGTGCGCTGTCCCTTACATGCTGAGCGGACACCTCAAATCGTTTCTGGATGCAATCTTTGATGTTATGAGCGGTTTTACGACGACAGGTCTGGTATTGACCCAGGACCTGGACCACCTGTCTGTCGGTTTAAATATGTGGAGACATGTTCTTACCTTTGCAGGCGGCCAGGGAATGGTCGTCCTTGCACTTACCTTCCTGTTCAGGGAAACCGGCGGCGCGTACAAAATCTATGTCGGCGAGGCAAAAGATATAGAACTTGTTCCGAATGTCAAAGGGACTGCAAGAATTATATGGAAAATAAGCCTTACCTATCTATTTATCGGGACTCTTGCATTGTGGGTCGATGGAATGCTTATAGGTTTGAAACCGCTGTCAGCCTTTTTTCATGGGTTGTTCATTTTTATGTCCTCCTGGAGTACCGGCGGTTATGCCCCGACAACTCAAAATATGTTTTTTTATCATAGCTTCTCTTATGAAATAATAACAATCATTTA
>VEPD01000126.1 GCA_012027035.1 Ruminiclostridium sp.
CGCAAAATCTTATTTTGCGAAATATTACATTAATGAAACATAACGCACAAATTTTTATTTCATTAATTTGGTATTTGTGCGTTATATATTACTATTTCTATGAGGATAAATTGGTTGTTTACGCTGTAGTATCAATTGTCCATATTATATTGCGATGTTGTTCTGAATTGGCTGGGTGACATATTGCGATACCGCCTGAACATCCTGCTGAAATAGTTTATATCGTTATATCCGCACAATAAAGCAACTTCTCCTATTGCATATTTATGCTCCAACAGCAGCCTATCCGCTTTTTCTATCCGTACCCTGTTTATATACCCGCTAAGTGTTTTACCTGTGATTTCCTTAAACAGACGGCAAAAATGGAAGCCGCTCAGGTTTACCAAACATGAAAGGGTATGGATGGTAAGCTCATCTGCATAATGTTCATCAATATAACCGAATATTTTGCCGAACCTTTCCAGATTCCTTGCACGCAGTCGATATTCGCTCCGGCTGAGGACTTTTTTTACCTGGTTGCGCATGAGCAGTGCCAGCAGGTGATAGATATTGGATTTGATTTCAAGCTCGAAGCCGACTTGCTTTGAATTGTATTCCGTTACAATATTTTTTATGCATTCGGCTACACTTTCTACTCCGCTTATCTTATTTTGAAACATTATGAGATTCCGCTCTATAGGGGTTATATACTTTGTTTCGACAGGGTCGATTATTGAACTGTGCAAATGATCAACGCCAACTATTATACATATATATTCCAATTCGCCTGAAGTATTTTCACCGCTGTGAAGCTCGTTGCTGTTGATGACGACAAGATCCCCCGCTTTCGCATAAATAGGCGACGAATCGCAGTATACGATGGCGCTGCCTTTGGTATAATAATGAAACTCAATATGTTCATGCCAATGGCATGGAAAAGTCGGGCCTTTCTGTTGGAGAACAGAATGATGGCACCGGATGGGGAAATCTCCTTCCGACATGTTTATAAACTCATATAGGCTTTTGTTGTTACTGTTCATATCACTCCTGAAAGTATAGCAAAATAGTGCTAAATGTCGGCAATCCTGTCAATGAAAAAAGCGGGGGATTAATTTATAATAGTGAGCATATCATCTTTTATTTTAAACGATGGGATGTTGTTTGTAAACGTCAATATAGTACGACTAAGTAGAAGATATTTGTAAAGAAACGAGGTGGCGGATTTGAACAATTTCAAAATAGGCGTCATGGTGGATTCCTTCAGGCTGTCATTGGAGGATGGTATCAGGAAAGCCGCAGAGGTTGGAGCTGCGGGTATACAGATATATTCCACCAGCGGAGATATGGCGCCGGAAAATCTATCTGCAAAAAGAAGGAAGGAGATTTTGGATTTAATCCGTTCATATGGTCTTGTGGTTTCTGCTTTGTGCGGTGATCTGGGTGGACACGGCTTTACCAGGAAAGAGGATAATGCCTGGAAAATAGAGAAATCCAAAAAAATAATGGATCTTGCAAGAGATCTTGATACAAATGTAGTAACTACGCATATAGGGGTTGTCCCGGAAGACTCAGGCAATCCAAGGAGGGAAATATTGCAGGAAGCTTGCAGGACTCTTGGAAAGTATGGTGAAAGCGTTGGCGCCTGCTTTGCTATTGAGACGGGGCCTGAGCCGGCTTCAACACTGGGCGCGTTTCTTAAAACTCTTGATACAAAAGGGGTAGGGGTAAATCTGGATCCTGCAAATCTTGTCATGGTGGCGGGCGACGATCCGGCAGCCGCTGTTGAAACACTAAAGGATTACATAGTCCATACCCATGCCAAGGATGGGGTAATGCTGAAGAAAACTCAGCCGGAAAGGATTTATAACTTTTTTGCGGAGGGAGGCGTCGGGGATATAAAGCCGGAGGAATATTTCAGAGAAGTGCCGCTGGGCGAAGGCTCCGTCAATTTCGACAAATATCTGAATGCGCTAAACTTGGTAGGATATAAAGGGTTTCTCACCATTGAAAGGGAAGTTGGGAATGATCCGGAGGGAGATATAAGAAAAGCTGTGGATTTCTTAAAGAAAATGATTGTTGGCTGCTGACACTTGTCATTCCGAAAAGCGGCAGTAACGTGTGAATCTCATTAAAAAGCGATTATGGAGGATATTATGGATAGGAGAATCAAAATCGGAATAATCGGCACTGGCGGCATAAGCCATTTTCATATGGCAGGGTACGCTTCACTTGTAAATGTGGAAGTATCGGCTGCGTGTGATATGGATGAAAACAGGCTTAAAACATTTGGAAGCAAATATGGAGTCCGGCAGTTATATACGGATTATAATGAGATGCTCAGCAAGGAAGAGCTTGACGGGGTGAGCATATGTACATGGAATAATTCCCATGCACCTATCGCCGTAGCAGCATTGGGGGCAGGTAAAAATGTACTTTGCGAGAAGCCTATGGCAATGAACACAAAGGAAGCCGAGGAAATGCGGGACGCGGCAAAAAAATCCGGCAAGCTGCTTATGATCGGTTTTGTAAAAAGGTTTGGAAAGGAAACTGGTATTTGCAGGGATTTTATTGAAAAAGGCCATCTTGGTGATATTTATTATGCAAAAGCCTCGTATCTCAGGCGATGTGGCAATCCCGGAGGATGGTTCGCAGATTTGAAGCGTTCAGGCGGGGGACCGTTGATAGATCTGGGAGTTCATGTAATTGACCAGGTGAGATATCTGATGGGCAGGCCTGATGCCGTATCAGTCTCGGCAGTCACTTTCAACAATATCGGCATGAGGTATGACATTAAGGGAATAGAGCGTTATAAGGCTTCTGACTATAACAGCTATTGTGATGTTGAAGATATGGCTTCCGCACTCATACGCTTTGACAATGGAGCTGCACTGGCAGTAGAGACAAGCTTCAGTCTCAATATCAAAGAAGATTCGGCAAATCTTGAATTGTTCGGAACCAAAGCGGGAGCCAGGCTTGAGCCGAAGCTGGAAATTTATTCCCAAATGGAGGATTATCTTGTTGATATATCTCCCAGGTATCATAAAGGGGACAAGGTTTTTGACGAGATGTTCATGAGGGAAACAGCCCACTTTGTCGATTGTATAGCCAACGGGGCCAATTGCTTAAGCCCTGCGCAGGATGGGGTGGAGCTGATGAAAATTCTTGAAGCGGCTTATGCTTCGGCAAAAGCCGGAAAAGAAGTTGTAATCGATAAATAAAAAAGAAGAGGTGTCGTATGAAAATAGGCGTTAGTTCCTACAGCTTTAGCAGGCTGGTGAAACAAGGGAAAATGAAACAGCTGGATGTTATATCAAAAGCCAAGGAAATGGGGTTTGACGTAATAGAGTTTTCAACTCTGGAGTTACCTGAAAATGAAACTCCTGAAGCATTTGCGCCCCTTATACGCGAAGAGGCTGCCAGGGTGGGGATTGAAGTAGGGAATTATACTATCGGCGCCGACTTCATCAATAATCCTTCAGGCAGTTGGGAGGCTGAAGCGGAGCGCTTGAAAGCAGAGGTGCGCGCCGCATCGCTTATGGGCGCTCCCGGTATGAGACATGACGCTGCCTGGGGCTTTCCGGCGGATTACAAGGGCGCGAGGAGCTTTGAGGAGGCTCTGCCTGTCTTGATAAAAGGATGCCGTGCGGTTACTGCATATGCTGCTGGATATAAGATAAGGACAATGGTGGAAAACCATGGCTTTTTCTGTCAGGACAGCGAGCGGATGGAGAAGCTGGTATGCGGTGTAAACCACGCAAATTTCGGGTTACTCATAGATATGGGGAATTTTCTGTGCGCCGATGAAGACCCGGCTAAAGCTGTGGGAAGATTGCTGCCGTACGCATTTCATGTCCACGCAAAGGATTTTCATGTGAAATCCGGCATGCTGCCTGATCCCGGGTCAGGCTGGTTCAGCAGCCGCAGCGGTAATTATTTGCGGGGAGCGATAATCGGACATGGCGATGTACCGGTTGTGCAATGTCTGAGGATCATGAAGAATACCGGATATGATGGAGTGCTTTCCATTGAGTTTGAAGGGCTTGAGGAGCCGCTGGAAGGCATAGCTGTCGGGCTGGAAAACCTCCGCCGATACATTGTATAGCCCAATTTAATGAAAATGGGATTGGTATTCACACGATCTGCCGTCCCTGATGGCTCTGGTGCAAAAGCCGGAGTCAAGAGAATAGACATTGCCGGTACCTGATGCCGGAACGACAAGAGCGGAGCTTATTGGGCTCTTTTAACTTTGCGCTTGATGAGGCCTCCGACAAGCAGAAGAAGCATTGGCATGACAAATACAAGAATCCATCCCCATTCACGGATAATTTCCGTTTCCAGTAAATTGGATTGAATCAGATTTTCCGGCAGCAGGCTCAATGTAAAGATTATTACTGCAAACGGGAAGATCAGGGGCTTATGATATTTGAGGCCGAAGGTTTTTTTAAATAGGTAGGCGATAAGATACAATCCGACAGTTACATACATCAATCCGGCTGTAGCCCATATCAATACAAAAACGGATTCAAGCCGTTGAAAGAACCGTCCATAATTGATCATTCTTGCCAGATGGTATATGGGAAGTATTTTTTCTCCCGCTCCCGGATACGGTATTACTGCAAGGTAAACCAGAGCGGCGGTTACTAGCAATACGGAGGATATTGCCAAAGCTGTATAGCCGGAACTCTCAAACCTCTTGCGGCTTTTTAAAAACGGGGCGAGAAGAAATAAAACTATCAATTCTGTAAATATACCTGTTTTAAGCGCTCCATCGACAAAAATACTTTTGGCTCCATTACCAAATATCGGAAGTAAATTTGAGAATTCAATAAATGGCGCCACGCCAATAATGATTAATAAATAGCCGGCGGCAATAACCGGTACGACTATTGCATGATACCTTGCAATTGCTTCAATTCCAAGCCAGGCGCCTATAACCATGCATACGATGAAAAAGGTGGTCACATAACTGATGGGAGAGACGGTTAGCGCTACAATTTTCATATCTTCGCTGAAGGTTCGTACATAAATGGATACAATGTATAAAAGAAATGCGATGATTATGGAGCCTACTGCTACTCTACCCATGCTTCCTCCGATATGCTCTCCTATATCCAAAAGATCTTTCCCTTCAAATTTGCGATACAGCTTTGCTACAATATAAAATCCGGCAAAAGCCAGGATGCAAATGTATATAGCAAGCATCCAGCCTGCATTTCCAGCTTCCTCTGCCATTTTGCGCGGGAAATTCAGAAGTATCTTTGTGTTAATCATATTTATCAATATTGTTACTGCTTCCCATTTTCCTATGTTGATTTTTTTCTCCATAATCTCACTATTCCTATTCTCTGAAAAAAAGTTTATATATCGGCAGAATAAGTGATGCAAATGCCAATAAAAATATCATTACGGCGCCCGGCTTGTTTTTGGACTTCCAGGTCCAGACGCCATAGCTGGTTGTATATACAAAAATAATGATCAGAGTAATCAAAGCAAGAAATATTCCTGGGAGCATC
>VEPD01000087.1 GCA_012027035.1 Ruminiclostridium sp.
GATACTCTTTGATATACTTGAACAGGACTCTCTCCGCCTTTCATGCAGTAATTCATCCAGTCTTTTTTCCAATTACTGCAATCTTCAGGATACTATTCTGAAATTTCACAATAGGTAAGATCTTCCCATTCCCCAAAATTCTGTTCATTCAACCTCTCGTCAAGCAGTATCTCCGGATTGAGTCCTTTGCTTATTATCAAAGAGGTATTGAACGCCCTCTTCAAGCAGCTCGAATAAATTGCATCCGGCTTTTCTCCCTTAAGCATTTCCGCCACCCTTTGCGCTTGGGCCATACCTTTACTGTTCAAATCCGGATCAGTCCACCCGCAGTATGCTCCCCTTATATTGCTGTCGGTTTCTCCATGCCGCACCAGAATAAGCTCAAGCATCAAACTATCCTCCCATAGCCTTGATTATAAGGAACGCGCTTAAAAGAAATATGGTCTGGTTCAGCTCACAAACGGCTCCCAGCAGATCGCCGGTAGCTCCGCCTATTTTTCTGCCCAACAGTTTGATAAGAATATATGCAAAGACAGGTGGAATGACGGAGAAGATCAAACCTTGAATTCCTGCTGAAATATAAAATATAACAATATATATTACCATACCGGCAAAAATCTCCCTGCCTCCACAGCAGTCAATGAAGGATTTACCCAGACCTTCGCCGCTTCTTGCATATCTCGATACGCCGGATCCTACAAGCGAACCGATACGTCCTGCAACAGGCATAAGCAGGATAATTATGAAAATATCGTTCCTGTTGAAAGATGAAAGCAGGGCTGTATCCAGTAATAATACGGCAACTACGGCAAGTACGGCGTTTGTTCCCACTCTGCTGTCCCGCATGATTTCCAGTATTCTTTCCCTGGAACGGTTGGAAAACAAGCCGTCGAAGGTGTCTCCGAGACCGTCCAGATGAAGCCCGCCTGTAAGAATGATATATAAAATGATTATAAGTACAGCTGTGACCTGCACCGGAAACAATATGCCGACAACATACCAGGCGCCTGCAAGAATCCCGCCTATAAGCAATCCGACAGCAGGGGCGAATACAAGCCCTTTGCCAAAGTCATCCGCAGTGGCGTCCAGCTTTGCCCGGATGGGTAAGGTAGTAAAAAACTGAACCATAAGTATAAAACGCTTCAGATATGTCATAGCAAACTTCCTTGCCCGCCCCTACTTTATTTTCACAGGGATGCCGGATACACAAAGGTAAACCTCTTCCGCTTCCCTGGCAAGCATCTGGTTCGCCCTGCCTGCTATATCACGTACCGCCCTGCCGAGTTCATACGGCGGAACGACGCCCATGCCAAGCTCATTGGTTACTATTATGAACGGTATTGATGCTTCTTTTGCAGCTGAAATCAGTTTTTCAATCTCTGTTTTTACTCCTGCCTCCACCTTGTTGATCTCTTCAGCAGCAATCCCTTCCCAATCCATAGCTTTTTCAAGCATCAGGTTCGATACCATGATAGTGATGCAATCAAGCAATACGGCATCCATTCCCGCCAGCTTACCCTTAAGCCGTGTGTCAATATCCCTGTAAGCTTCGACTGTAACCCAGCCGGCCGGCCGCTGCTCCCTGTGTCTTTTTATTCTTTCCTTCATTTCACCGTCACAGGCATTTGAAGTTGCAATGTAAATCACCTTTTCACCCAGCCTTCGGACCATATCTTCGGCAAAGGTACTTTTACCGCTTCTTGCGCCGCCTGTGACCAGAATCAGTTTCCCCATGTTTTACCTCTATCAGGGCTTGTCCAGCAATAACTGTAGCAGACAAACCCTTAATTATTTATACCTCTTGTGGAACAAAAGAACCGTCACTTTGTTCCCACCTTTGTTTCCCTTTGTTTCGCTTCTTTCCCTTTGTTCCATTAGAACCCCAATACCTTATTCTGTAAAGCTGAAAGCTCTTCAAGCCTTTCGATATTATCGGTTAAAAACTCATACACCAGGTATTCCGGCTTCACAAAATCAAGTACTCTTCTGATTGAGGTACTTTCGAAAGGTACATGCCGGTCTATATTCAATACATGCTTATATGAGTCGATATAACGCTTGAAAAAGTCTTTCTCTTCAAAGATGCTGCTGTTTCCAAACTGGGATTTGACATATTCGCCGCTTAACGAACTGTTCAGATGAATTCCCTTAATCAATCCGGAAAGCCCGCCCAAATTCTCCAGTACCCTCAATATATAATCGACAGCCCCGTCTTCATCGGAAAGCTGCAGATTTGTGTTCATTACGTGGCTGATATCCAGCATGAAACCTTTATACGGATATCTTACTCCATCGATAAGCTCCTTTGCAAGAGTACCGTCCAGCAGGGTAAGTCCCGGCCACCAGAGGTTCTCCACAAGGAGCCGGAATTCACCCGTGACTCCATCCATCACCTCATTGAGAAGCTCTATTCCCGCTTTAATGACCTCGCTGTCCACATATGTGAATTTATAACTAAAACAGTGTTCCGGCAGGACATGAGAAATATGAAACACTACGTATTTTACATTTAGTTTGACGGCAGTCTCTATTTCTTTTTTGTACCAGCTCACCATGGCTTTTCTATTATCTCCGCCATAATAATGGCAGACGGTTTCCATGCTTCCGAACTGCTTTAAAAGTTCCTTGCCATTGCCATTCCAAAAATCAAGCCAGACAGGCCAGAAACGCATATGCATTCCTTTAACATGGCGAGAGGGTATCTGTTCTTCCTTCCATTCATTGTTTTGTATCAGTTCAATCCCATCAAAACCGAAATTCCTGATGAAGGCGTCAAGCCTGGAATGATCAAAGCCGAATTTACCAAGGTCCGTATCATGATTGGACAGATTGAAAAGCTTTATCATTTTACCTCCCATTCCCGTAATTCAACCATTAAAGCTAAAGCACCTCGTGCAAACGTGCAGATGTGATAACTATTGAGCTTTTCCTCAATTCCCTGTATAGTTCAAGAGCTTTCCCACAGGTAAAGTCACGCATCGCCGGATCGCTATCCTCAATGATGACAAGCTTGCCAGCCTGGCCCGCGGCGGAAAGGTTCCGGATATTCTGAATTCCGAAAGGCATATCACACAGTATGGTCATATCCGCTGCACGAATCC
>VEPD01000219.1 GCA_012027035.1 Ruminiclostridium sp.
AAGCTGTCAGTGGTGAGTACAATCTCCCACTGACGTTGTTCAAACGCCACGCGAAAGCGGGGCGCGCAAGCGTAGCTTGCGTGAGCCGGAGCCGGATTCATTCCGGCGTAGGCGTTTGATTAAATTTGAAAGGAATATATGTTAATATGGCTGAATCGAATAAAGTCAAAGAAGCACTTGATTGGATCCTACACATAGGTATTGCAGTATTGATCGGTGTTCTGATAGTCACATTTGTGGCGCAAAGGACGCTTGTTCATGATATTTCCATGCAGCCGACACTTGTTGAAGGCGACAATCTGGTCGTAGAGAAGCTCAGTGCGAAGCTGGGCGGCCTTCATAAAGGGGATATAATAGTTTTTTATGTACCGGAGGAAAACCGGCAGCTGATTAAAAGGCTCATTGCAGTTGAAGGCGATAAGGTTGAAATAAAGAACGGAAAGGTTTATATAAATGACAAGGCGGTGAAGGAAGATTACTTGAGGGGTGTGGAGACACAGCCTCTGGGATTTCCGGAATATGACAGTCTTATTGTGCCAAAGGGCTTTGTATATGTTCTGGGCGACAACAGGCCAAACAGTAAGGACAGCAGGTCAATAGGGCCGGTTGAAGCTTCGAGGATCAGCGGACGGGCCATATTCCGGTTTTATCCATTTAATAAGGCCGGTGTGCTCAAATAAGAATTATTTTTAAGCACAAGTCAAGAGCCGTCCCCACTAGTACACTGTCAACTTAAATAATATACTATGGTGTCAAGCCTAATCCTGATTTTATAAGCATTAGTCTTAATGAGTATGGTATGAAATTAGACTTGACACCTTACTTGCCTTAATTTTTCTTTATTAATGTTGTGAACTGTGCTAATATATTTAATATGAAAAAGCTTTTACACATGGGTATTGATGTGGGTTCTACCACTGTGAAGCTGGTAGTCCTCGATAAATACGACAAAACGATTTACAGCAATTATCAAAGGCATTTTTCCGATATACGGAAAACTATTTTTGAATTGGTTGATAATGCCTGTGAAGAGTTTATAGACGAGGACGTAACCGTTATGATCACCGGCTCCGGCGGAATTTCCGTTTCCCAATGGCTTGGGCTGCCTTTTATTCAGGAGGTCATTGCCGGGACTTCGGCAGTGGAGTGTCTGATCCCTGAGACGGATGTAGCAATAGAGCTTGGCGGAGAGGACGCCAAAATAACCTATTTCGACGGCGGTATGGACCAAAGGATGAACGGCACCTGTGCAGGCGGTACCGGCGCTTTCATTGACCAGATGGCCTCGCTTCTTCAAACGGATGCTTTGGGCTTGAACGAACTGGCTAAAAACTATAAAGTGATTTATCCGATAGCTGCACGGTGCGGCGTTTTTGCAAAAACCGATATACAGCCTTTATTAAACGAGGGAGCTGCAAGAGAGGATATAGCCGCTTCGGTATTTCAATCGGTGGTGAATCAGACTATAAGCGGGCTTGCTTGCGGGAAACCTATCAGAGGCAATATTGCTTTTCTGGGGGGGCCCTTGTTTTTCCTGTCCGAGTTGAGAACGAGATTTGTTGAAACTCTTGGACTTAAAGACCATGAGGTGATTTTCCCCCGGGATTCCCAACTGTTCATAGCGGTAGGCGCTGCATTATCTTCAAGGGAAAAGCAGTACATGACCGTTAAAGCGTTACAAAAAAAGCTTCCGGTACTGAATGAGATTGCTGTCCATGAAGTGGAAAGATTGAAGCCGCTTTTCGAAAGTGTCGGTGAATTGGAAGAGTTCAGAGGAAGACATGCCAAAAACAAAGCGGCGAGAAAAACACTGGAAGATCATAAAGGAGCCTGTTTTCTAGGCATTGACGCCGGATCTACCACTACAAAGCTGGTATTGACAGATGATGAAGGGTCTATTCTTTACTCGTTTTATGACAGCAATAAAGGCAGCCCTTTGAACTCAGTCATTAATAACTTGAAAAAGCTGTATAAGCTTCTTCCAGAAGGCGCATTCATAGCAAATTCCACTGTTACAGGCTATGGCGAAAGCCTTATAAAAACCGCTCTTCAAGTTGATTACGGCGAGATAGAGACCATCGCGCATTACAAGGCTGCAGGGCGGTTTCTGCCGGGTGTCGAATTTATACTTGATATCGGCGGACAGGATATGAAATGCATGCATGTCAAAAATGGCGTGATTGGCAGCATTATGCTCAATGAAGCATGTTCGTCGGGCTGCGGCTCCTTTATCGAAACCTTTGCCAACTCTCTTAATATGGGCGCAGAGGAATTTGCAAAAGAGGCTTTAGCTTCAAATATGCCGGTAGACCTTGGCTCCAGGTGTACTGTTTTTATGAATTCCCGTGTCAAGCAGGCTCAAAAGGAAGGGGCGACTGTCGGGGACATTTCAGCCGGCCTGTCATATTCCGTAATAAAGAATGCCCTTTACAAGGTAATTAAGATACGGGATCCCAGGGAGCTGGGAAACAAGATCATCGTTCAGGGCGGTACCTTCTATAATGATGCTGTTTTGCGAAGCTTTGAGACGATATCGGGAAAGCAGGTTGTAAGGCCGGACATAGCAGGACTGATGGGTGCATACGGAGCTGCCCTGATTTCTTGTGAAAAATATACCGAAGGCTATTTATCAACGCTGATCGATCATGAACGGCTTGACGGCTTCAAATCGGAAGCCACCCTCAGCAGGTGCGGCCTTTGCAGCAACAACTGCCTGCTTACAATAAACTGTTTCCAGGACGGCAGGAGATTTATTTCCGGCAACAGGTGTGAGCGGGGCTCCGGCGAAGAATGCAAAACCAGGGACATACCCAACCTGTTCGATTTCAAATACAAGCTGATTACGTCTTACAAGCCTCTGGACAAAAGCAATGCACATAGAGGCACGATAGGCATACCCAGAGTTTTGAACATGTATGAGAATTACCCCTTCTGGCATACTTTTCTTTCCGAATTGAAATTCCGTGTGGAACTGTCTCCGCGTTCTTCAAGAAAGCTTTATGAGCTCGGTATTGAGACAATGCCCTCAGAGTCGGTCTGTTATCCGGCAAAGCTTGTGCATGGGCATATTATGGCCCTTATTTCAAAAGGCATAAAGACTATATTTTATCCATGCCTTCCTTATGAGAAGAAAGAAGACAGCAACGCTGACAATCAGTATAATTGCCCCGTCGTGACTTCATATTCGGAAGTGATAAAGCATAATATGGACATATTGAAGGATAAAGAAATAAGGTTCCTGAACCCTTTCCTTCCCTATCATGATAAAAAGAGGCTTGCTGAAAGGCTTTTTGAAGAATTCCGCAGTTTTGGCCCTTCAAGCAGGGAAGTGAACGAGGCCGTTGATAAAGCCTGGCAGGAGGAGGAAAAATACAAGCAACTGATACGGAAAAAGGGAGAAGAGGTCATAAGCAATCTCAAAAAGACCGGCGGTACCGGTATAGTACTTGCCGGACGTCCATATCATATTGATCCTGAGATAAACCACGGCATACCTAATATTATTACCGGTTTTGGAATGGCGGTGCTTACGGAGGATTCTGTTGCCCATCTTGGCAGAACGGAGAGGCCGCTGAGGGTGGTTGACCAGTGGGTTTACCATACAAGGCTTTATTCTGCGGCCAGTTATGTCTCAACAGTAAACAATCTGGAGCTTGTACAGATGAATTCCTTCGGGTGCGGACTGGACGCGGTAACCACCGATCAGGTTCAGGAAATCCTCCAAAGCAGGGGCAGGATATTCACTGTGCTGAAGATAGATGAAATCAACAATCTTGGAGCGGCAAGGATCAGAATCCGCTCACTCCTGGCCGCCCTGGAGGAAAGAAAACGGGATGGCTATATTAACGACGTGAAGCATTCCTTATATAGAAAAGTACTTTTTACTGAAGAAATGAAATCCAGGCATACTATTCTGGCGCCCCAAATGTCCCCTATCCACTTCCAGTTCCTGGAGGAGGCTTTCAGAGCTTCCTCATACAAGCTTGTAATATTGCCTTCCGTTGACAGGAAAGCTGTTGACGAAGGGCTTAAGCATGTGAACAATGACGCTTGTTATCCTTCGATAATTGTTACGGGTCAATTGATAGAAGCCTTAAAATCAGGAAAATATGACATGGAAAACACTTCGGTTATGATTTCCCAGACCGGCGGCGGTTGCAGGGCGACAAATTATATCGGGTTTATCAGAAAAGCCTTGAAAGACGCCGGAATGGAGCATATTCCCGTAATTTCGCTGAATGCGGTCGGCATTGAAAGGAATCCCGGATTCAGAATAACCAGAGGGCTGCTGAACAAATGCCTGATAGGCCTTGCTTACGGCGACCTGCTCATGAGGGTGCTTTACAGGGTAAGGCCATATGAAAAGATCAAAGGCTCGGCAAATTTGCTGTATGAAAGTTGGGCGGAAAAATGCAGGGAGTCGGTTGCATCCGGGGAATGGGGCCTGTTCAGACGGAATATCAACGGGATCGTGAAGGATTTTGACAATATTGAGATAGAAAATACTGTTAAGCCCAAAGTCGGGCTTGTGGGCGAGATACTGGTCAAGTTTCACCCTACGGCAAACAACAGCGTCGTAGACCTTGTTGAAAAAGAAGGCGCAGAAGCCGTTATGCCTGATTTGATAGATTTTTTGCTTTATTGCGCATATGATGCGAATTTTAAATATAAGTACCTTTCGGGAGCATTGCGTAAAAAAATAAAAAATAACATGGTTATCTTCGCTATCGAAATGTACCGCAGAGAGATGAAAAGAGCCCTTGCAAAGAGCCGCAGGTTCCATCCGCCATCCACCATTTACAAACTGGCCAGGGATGCATCCAAATTGCTTTCTCTGGGCAACCAGACCGGTGAGGGCTGGTTTCTGACAGCGGAAATGATTGAACTGATAAAAAGCGGCGCCGGCAACATAGTATGTATGCAGCCTTTTGCATGCCTGCCCAACCATGTTACGGGAAAAGGGATGATCAAGGAGCTTAAGCGAAGATTCCCCCAAGCCAATATTGTCGCCGTGGATTATGATCCCGGAGCCAGTGAGGTAAACCAGCTGAACCGCATTAAACTGATGCTTGCCGCCGCTTTCAAGAATATGAGGAAGGAGAGTGAAAATACTCCTGACGGGAAGCATGTAATCAAGCCAGGGTTAAATGTTCCCGCTATCGAGGTACGACAATCCATATAT
>VEPD01000483.1 GCA_012027035.1 Ruminiclostridium sp.
ATGGCACAATCCGGATTAATCTCAATTTCCGACGCCTTGCCGTGCATCAGGTTCCCGGCATGTACCACCCTTCCCCCGAAGGCCTCGCCTATCCCCTGGTGTCCGAGGCATACCCCCAGAACAGGTATTTTACTGCCCAATTTAGCCGGTATCTGTGTGGAAATACCTGCATCCTTGGGAAACCCGGGCCCTGGTGAGATGATTATATGCGATGGTCTCATTTCTTCAATTTCACCAATAGTAATTCTGTCATTTCTATAGACTTCAATGCAGGGATCCAATTCACCAACATATTGGTATAGGTTGTAAGTGAAGGAATCATAGTTGTCGATCAGTATTATCATATTATATTTTTCGCCTCCTCCAGAGCTTTTAATGCAGCCCTGGCCTTATTCACCGATTCCTCGTACTCCTTTTCGGGGTCGGAATCGGCAACTATTCCACAGCCTGCCTGAATGTACGCTTTTCCATTTTTGAACAGTATTGTCCTTATGGTGATGCAGCTGTCAAGATTTCCGTTGAAGCTCAGATATCCTACCGCTCCTCCGTAATGGCACCTTTTCGCGGTTTCAAGTTCATCTATGATTTCCATGGCCCTTATCTTGGGAGCTCCGGAAAGCGTCCCCGCAGGCAGTACGGCAGATAGAGCGTCAAAAGCTGTCAGGCCGCTTTTCAGCTTTCCCTGGACCGCTGTAACAAGGTGCATTACATGGGAATACCTTTCAATATGCATAAAATCTTTGACTGTCACCGAGCCGAATTCCGATACCTTCCCGATGTCGTTTCTGCCAAGGTCTACCAGCATGACATGTTCAGCCCGTTCCTTTTCGTCTGCAAGCAGCTCTTCCGCAAGCAAATCGTCTTCTTCCTCCGTAAGTCCCCTTTTTCTTGTGCCGGCAATGGGACAGGTCTCCACGATCCCATCTTCCATACGTACAAGCATTTCAGGTGAAGAGCCGGCAATGGTATAACCGTCGAATTTCAGGTAATACATATACGGTCCCGGGTTGATGATCCTCAAAGCCCTGTAAGCATTGAAAGGATCACTGTCGGTCTCTGCCGCAAACCTCTGTGACAGAACCACCTGGAATATATCGCCGTTTCTGATGTATTCCTTTGCCTTTTCTACATTCCTGCAGAAATTCTCTTTTGAAATGTTGCTTTGTATATTTGACGGTTTAGCTTCCTTCGAACCGGAATCCGGGCCAATACTTTCCAGCCTGCTCCGGGAGGCGATGATTTCCCCGTAAACCTCTTTTATCCTGTCAACGGTGGTATTATAGGCTCTTTCAATATTCCCCTTCACATGCATATTGACTATGATGTGCATCTTTTGTCTCAGGTGGTCAAAGGCAATTATTTCATCTGCAAACATGAAATGAAGCTCCGGCAGTCCTACATCATCATCCGGAATATCAGGCAAATCCTCAAAATACCTTGCCGTGTCATACCCGAAAAAGCCGACGGCGCCGCCGTTAAATCTCGGCATTCCAGGCAGGACAGCGGATTTATATGAAGCCATTAAATCCTTCAGGGCTTCAAATGGGGTTTTCGATACCTGCGCTATTTTCCCGTCACGGTAACTGATTGTAGCATTGCTGCCGGCGCCTCTGACCGAAATAAACGGATTTCGCCCCATGAACGAATAACGCCCCCACTTCTCTCCCCCTTCAACACTTTCCAGGAGAAAGCAGCCGCTGTTGTTTTCCAGCTTTTTAAACATGCTGATAGGCGTATCCATATCGGCATATACCTCCATGGAAACAGGTATGATATTGAATTGTCCGGCAAGTGATTCAACTACTTCAAAATCAGGATAAAACATCCTGGATTCCTCCTCCTTAAACGGAAGAAGAGAGAACGAAAGGTTGCAAAATCAAATGGGGCTTTCGTAGTATCATAGGTTATTGCCTTCGGACAATATAACTAAAAAAACCAGGTAAGATACCTGGTCACATGACATTTTAAAATTGTCCAAACCTGTCTCTTCTCTTCTCATCTCGTCTATTCTATTCTAAAACTCGTCTCATCTCATCCTGTCGGCAGTACCCGGCAGGATATTGAAAAAATTATAGCATGCAACACCGGAAAATGCAATAATCATTTTTTGGGTATTTTATGGGAATAGGAATTAGGTGACTATTCAGGTAAGCATAATTTAACCATGAAAGAGGGAAGGGTGGCCGACGGGATATTCATGTTGCAAACGTTACAGCTTCTTATGGTATTACGCAACTCGAATGCGGCAAACCGTCGGCACGACGCCGACGGCGCTGGTATCTGAGCCACGGACGGCGAATTACCAGCGTCCGCATTAGTGCTCCTTACGGGTATTTTCAAAGGTATTTCCCGAATGAGTTATATTACATTGAGTTATATTGCATTGAAACAACGGATAATATATAATCTACATGGTTTATATAATAGATTCACGGTTATTTCCTTGGTGAACATATTGTCAATTAATGCTTATATAAATACCTAAAAATAATAACCGTGGTTTCAGTAATCAAGAAAGGAAAAATCTCTGATGAAGCTTGGTATCGTAGGACTTCCAAATGTAGGTAAAAGCACGCTTTTCAATGCAATAACAAAAGCAGGGGCCGAAGCTGCAAATTACCCGTTTTGTACAATAGATCCCAATATAGGTATAGTGGCAGTTCCAGATGAACGGCTTTTGAAGCTGGCCAGGATGTACAATCCTGAAAAAGTCACACCCACATCTGTTGAATTTGTTGACATTGCTGGCCTTGTCAAAGGAGCAAGCAGGGGTGAAGGATTGGGTAACAAATTTCTTTCCCATATCCGTGAAGTGGATGCGATCGTACATGTGGTGCGCTGCTTTGAAGACAGCAACATCATACATGTGGACGGTTCCATCGGTCCGGCGCGGGATGTGGAGACTATAAATCTGGAGCTTATATTCGCCGACCTGGAGATGCTGGAAAAGCGCATTGACAAAACACGTAAGATGATGAAGTCAGGTGATAAAAAATATCTTGCAGAGATAGAGTTTTATGAAAGCATTAAAGATTGCCTTGAAAACGGTAAACCGGTAAGATCTATGAAATTCGGCGCTGAAGAGAAATTACTGTCGGATCAGCTCTTCCTGCTCACTTCCAAGCCGGTGCTATATGCTGCGAATATTTCTGAAAATGACATGCAGGAAATCGATAAAAATCCTCGCATTGCCGAGCTTAAGGAGCTTGCACAGGCCGAAGCTTCTGAAGTTTTGGTGATTTGCGCCAAAATCGAAGAGGAAATAGCCCAGCTTGAAGACTATGAAAAAAAGGCTTTCCTGGAAGAACTGGGATTACAGGAGTCAGGTCTGGACAGACTTGTCAAAGCCAGCTACAGGCTTCTTGGCCTTATAAGCTTTCTTACGGCGGGTTCACCGGAAGTACGGGCCTGGACGATTGTCAAGGGAACTAAAGCACCGCAGGCTGCCGGTAAAATCCACAGTGATTTTGAAAAGGGCTTCATAAGAGCGGAAATCGTTGCTTATAATGACCTCATGAATCTTGGTTCATATGCTGCAGCCAGAGAAAAAGGGTTGGTACGTTCCGAAGGCAAGGAATATGTAATGCAGGACGGCGATGTAACGCTATTCAGATTTAACGTTTGATATTCAATCTTTTGACTTCATTATCATTCAGGACTTTTTTCAGATCAATTATAGTCACCAGTATGTCATCTTTCTTGCCCACCTTGCTGAAAAAGGAATTTGACTCGCTATAAATAAGACTTGGCGCAGGTTCTATGTCTTCATCCGTAAATCTGACTATTTCCGAAACATCATTAACAATAAAGCCGGCTTGTTTATCACCTATCTTTGTAACAAGTATCTTTGTTTTTTTTGTAACAGTCTGGTTACCCATTTCAAATCTTTTGTTCAAACTTATTACCGGCAGAACACTATCTCTGTAATCAATGACCCCTTCAATAAACCTGGGCATTCTGGGGACCTTGGTCACTCCCTGATACCGGATAATCTGAAATACCTGTGAAGCTTCCGCTCCATAAAGCTGAGCGTTAAGACTGAATATTACAGTTTGCAGTTCACTCATACCGTTCTCCCCCCGGCAGGCTTCCAACCTGTGCTAAAACATGATACTTCTTATATATTACCATATATATATAATGCAAAAAAGAATTAATACAAAAAATTTTTTGCATTATATTACCTTAAGTTACTGTTGCAATAATTTTATTCATTCATCTGTATAAAATAATTATTGCAACATATATAGAGCCATGAATCTGCAATTTTTTTGATACTTTTCAGTTGATAACTTGCGTTGAAGTGTTAATCGGCCATACTTAACCCGTCAAAAACATCCCCGGTATCAAGGCCATTTTCCCTCACAGTAAAGCCGTCCACCGCAAACCATCCCTTGACGCCTGCCGATGTTTCTGCATAACACCATTCAATACCGTCGCTGCCCAGGAGCTTAATAATATCACCCGCTTTTAACTGTGCAGCCGTATTTTTGCTTTTCGGTCCGTCAAAGAGCTTTAGTTCAACCTTCAGTTTTAGTGGCTCAACCACATATGCTACAGGGTACAAATCATTCTTGATTACTTCCAGAAGATGATTGACGTCAAGTTTGTATTCTTTTTCCATAAACCAGGTTTGCAGCATTGAAAGCCTTTCTATGGAAGCCACCTTGCCATCTCCCCCGATACGCTCTTTTTCTGTGCTTAATCCGCCAAGATCGCCCATAAAACGCAGTTCATTCCCGTTATAAGAATAAAAATATGTTCTGTAGTCATCACTCGGTCCAAACTCCTGTACGGCTATTTCTTTAAAACTATCCAGCTTATCAATATCAACAATGTATAGCTTTTTGTCCAGATTATCCCCAGATCCTTTTATCTCAAGATCATTTACTTTGAGTATATAATAATTACCATATTCACCAGCTATCTGGAGTTTGATATCGTCTGTTTTTCCATCCCCGTTAAGGTCGACAAGCTCTTCTTTGTAAGGATTTTTTTCGTTAAATTCATATTTTTCCCGTCCATTTTCAAGAGCCTTTATCCTTTCCAAATCATCAACTAAAATAAAATGACTTATAAGATTCCCGCTCCTTATCGCATCATATATTTGCTCAGCCTCCACGGCTCTTTTCAACTCTTTGAAAGCATCCATGGATTCGGTTGTAAATTCTATAAAATCCAGATATACAGTATCCTGCTCTACTTTAACGCCGGTTATCTCCTCTTGCCTGAAAAGTTTTGTCAAAGGCTGCAGACTGTCTTCCTGGGTATCGTATACGTAGAGGTCACCCCCCTTGGTCACTGTACCGTATGCAAACTGTATCACCATAAGAAGATACCGGTCGTCCAGCCAGGTAAGGCTTTTGGGAGTCGTCTGCTCCCTTACATTTTTGTTATCAGCCGATTCCTGCACGCTCAGTACGGTTGCGTCAGTATCTTTATCAATGTCATATATGTGAACATTGCTTATAATCTCCCACTCGAATGGCGACAGATATGCCACCCTTTTCCCATCCGGTGATATGGAAGGCTGTGAAGGCAAATCATTGCATATAACCTTTTCCTCACCTGATTTCAATACTATTTTCAGGACCTGCTCATGTTCCGCTTTGTAAAGAATTCGGCTTCCATTGCCGGCGTCAGTTACAATATAATCATCATAAGCATCGGATTTGGGGGTAGAAGTATTATCTTTAGTGCCGGTATCTGTCTGAACTGTGCCGGTATCTGTCTGAATAGTGCCGGTATTGGTCTCAGGCACACCGCTTTTCCCGCAGCCCTGCATCAGCATCAGCATCGGAACTGTCAATAATATCAATAAGCCAAGCCTTTTCATAAAAACCTCCATGTCCCCGGTGTGCCAGGTGAATTGTCACACCTGGCGCCCAAAAAGCAATAAAAGTTGCTGTAATACCATTTATTATTCATCATGGTTATAGACGATATTTGGAGAGATTTGTTCCCGGAGAATCAAAAGGAGTGTTTATATACGCTTCTGAATGTAATATAATAATCAAGGAGGTATTTTTTATGATTATAGTAATGAGCCAGAGTGCAACCAGGCAGGATATCGAAAATGTGGAGAAAAAATTGACAGAACTGGGTTTCAAGACTCATCCGATTTTTGGTGAAATCAAGACTATTATTGGAGCAATAGGCGATAAAAGGCTTCTTAACACACATTCAATTTCTACAATGCCCGGAGTGGAAAATCTCGTTCCCAT
>VEPD01000503.1 GCA_012027035.1 Ruminiclostridium sp.
GTATCTTGGTTCGTACTACAAGCATACAAGTATGAACTCTCTGCTGTTTCAGACGTCAGATTGATATATATGACTTGGTCGCATGGAAAAGGAAGAAGTACAACCATCTATGGTCTCGAAAAAATAATAAGATAGGTATCGAAAAGCATGTGTAATTCCCCTGATGAATTTCTGGCTGAACTAAAACAACATAATTGGCGTTCCATACCGGATCACCCATACAATGATTCAGAGTATCAGAGAATCACGTTCACTAAATTGAAAAAATATGGGGAAAAATATGGTTTTGCATTCGTAGATGACCCATTGGAATACGCGCTGAAACCCTGTATCGATAAAGCATTTCGCGGACTTTCTTCCGAAGACCTAATGACCGTCAATGAAAAGGTTGCATTTGGGGTAGCTCAAACAGGCGACATCAACGGGGCAGTTTATCGTTCCGAAGGAGGGCATTATGCGATTCTTTTAAATCGCGGGTTGATGATATTTCTTAATAAGTTCCTCAAATTATCTCTGACACAGGGCATGCCTGAAAAAACCATCTATATAGATAAAGAAGCGAAGGAACTTTTAGAGAAGGATGGCATTTCTGCTGTATTCGAATTTATTCGTAGTAATTATTTAAAATACGGTGAACCGTTAGGCGGGAAGGTTCTACCAATTCCAGAGATTGAATGTATAGTCGGCACTTTGTTACATTATGGAGAAACTTTTGCAGTGTGCCATGAACTTGGGCATTTCTTTAACGGAGATCTTGAGGAATCCTTTTCATCTGGTCACTTCACATCTCCTGCAAGTGGAATTTCAAAGATCAAACACTCCTATGAGCATAAAATGGAATTTCTTGCTGATCTTTCCGGTTACGAGATTTACCGCAAAGGACGTTGTCAAGACGGGGATGGATGAACATGCTTCTCTGATGGCCCCAATCGCAACCTTATTTGACGCATTTGGATTCTTGGATGACTCTGAGAATCCTTCGCATCCACATCCCATACGCCGAATTCTAAATATTGCTTATCATGCTCACGGAAAAGAAGCTGCGAACTTCTGGCTTAACTCTTATAAAGGATTCCATAATGACTTCGTCAAAAAAATGAGAGAATTTATTGAAGAACTTGACAAAACCCAGCAAGCGCGTCGATAAGTAGTTTGATTATTACATCAAAGAGACCTGCTCTTAAGGATGCGGCCTGAGTATAGCGTTTTTGCATAATGCAGATATTGAGTTTCAATATAGTTCCGTACTGCATCTAAAGCTGCTTCTGCTGCTGGAAATAAGGGAAGGAGGGCATAGGCTTGTCTTTATTATGTAAAAAATTTACACTTAATCTGGGCACATGAGAGAAATCCCATTTAGTACTTTTTCAATTTCGGACTTATTTTTCAGGATGTGATTATAGTCAGTGGTAACAAAACAGATGTTATTTATGATATGCTTATTTTTTATAAAATATGAATCTAACAGTACAAGAATATCATTTTCATAGTTTATTACCTCACTGAGCTTGATGTATTCTTTTGTATAATAGGTTAGAGGGCAACCATCGTATCTGTATATCAAAGCCTTTGAATCTGGGACACAGTCCCTATCAATGGAATTTAGTGCATTCTTGAAGGTGTCAATGACTACTTTTTTAAAATCACCTAACTCTTTCTCTCCACCGAGTGCGATATTCCTAATATCTCCAAAGTTTCTCTCAACAAAAGAATTTAGGATATTCTGTTCTTTTTCTTCAAATTTATCTGCGAATTTTTTGGTAAATGCCTTTATAATTTGGTCGATACGTAACGGATTGGAAGATACACTGAATTCTTCATAAAACTTTTTTAGATAACTCAAAATAAGCCTTCTGGTTCTTTCAAAAACTCCTTTACTTTCGTTATAAACTCTTTTGCTAGTGTGTTTTTTTAATCCTTCTACAGCCATATATTTAGTTGCCAGATTGTGCTGTTTATCCCAGTCTATCCTTGATCCAACTAAGATGTTAGCATCTAGAAAATGATCTCTGAACATCTACAAAGCCTCTAATTCAAATATCCTTCAACAACAGAGGACAGAATATTTTTTGACCTTTCCGTAGGAGTACAGAATGGCAGTCTGTCTTGTTTAATTTCAGCTAGAGCCTTTGAATTGAAGTTATCAACATCATTGTAATATGAAATCAATGACTGTTTGTATTGGTTTTTCCATACGTCCAATTTGTTATTGTAATATTTATCATGCCCTATATCCAAAATCCTTATTCCTTTAGCGAAAGTAAGCCATGTTACTTCAGCTATAGAAAGAACTTCTTTTCCAGAAAATAAAGTATCCTCACCCTCCTCTCGGATATAATCGAATACCCTTCCCGTACTCGTTACAAACGAAGAGAACGAGTCGTTAAAAGGTTTAAATGTAGATACCAAAGGAAGCTCGCTCTCACAATCATAGAGTATACTCTCCAATTTATCCAAATTAGAATAATCATCTATGAACAGATTCAGAGTCTGCTGTCCAGATGATACTCTTTTCACATATTCTTCCATAGCCTTCAGGAAATCCAATTTAAACAATGGCATAAAAGCGCAAGGTGCATATTTTCTATAGATTTCATCTACAAACGAGCTAATATGGTAGAAGTCCACATGATAAGATATTGAATTCAGTATTTCATTTGCCTCTTTAAAGTCAGTGGTTTCAGGAAGTTTTATTTCTTTCTCAAGTCCCAAGAGCGTTTTTTCTTCTTGGATTGGATATTCCTTTAATATATCATTCTCCTTCAACCAAGTTATATTATTCTCGATAACTTCAGAAAAAGGACCATGATTATACCAGTAAAATGGAATACGTTTTTTTACAGAGTTATCATTAGGTAGCTCGAGCTGAAGCTTGAATAAAATCTTATGGATAGCATATTTAGGCAATTGATTATCTTTTTTCCTCAAAAAAATCTGAGTGATAAGCCCCTGGAGTACTCTATCAGTTCCAATTTGAAGCATCAAAGCTATGTTTTCTCTACTAATACATATACCTTGTCATCATGAGATGATGGGAAATGGATAATAACGAAACTGCCGCCCTGCATGTTGCGGATCAGATCGTAGAGCTCTGCATAGGCGCTATCCTGGTAGGCGGCTTTGGTTATACGGTATCCAGATGATATAATCAATGCAACGGGGCTGATTGGCATTGTTCAGACGATGTTTACAACTGTCCTCGTTACGGATCGTATTCCCGGATATTTACGTATTCCTGGTACCGTTAAACATGTTAGGAGGGCGTAGGCTCTCCGTTTCCTTCTTTATTTACATCGAGTTTTTATTTTTCCAGAAAAACACTCCATCTGGCGCTAACACCGATAGGGAATTGAATGGAAAAGTTATGTGGATGATTTTTTCAAAAGAGGGTGGGGACTATATAATCTAAAATGAGCTTTCATCTGTCCTCAATTCTTAAATTCTTTTGGAGTTGCTTAGACACGTACATGCCCGTGATAAATTTCTTCGGGTCTCTTTCAGCACCAGGGTTGTCGGCAAAGTACCATCCCGATGCTACTCTAAATAACTCTCTGCAATGTGGGCAGCTTACTATACTATTTTGTATTTTTTCTAACTCTTCTTTTTTCATTTAGGTTCCTCATGATACGAATAGGATGTATGTATACCTATATCACTTTCAACTTATGGGTTCAATTCACAAAAATATCCTTCACGACTTCCCCAGTATCCTCAATGCCAGATAAGCCGCATTCTCACCATTATCTATACCCACGCAGGCAACAGGTACTCCTTTTGGCATCTGGACAATTGATAAAAGCGCATCAAGCCCGCCAAGTTTTGAACTTACCGGAACGCCTATTACAGGTTTCTTTGTACGTGAGGCGACTACCCCGGGAAGAGCCGCAGATAATCCTGCAATTGCAATGAATACTTGCGCATCGCTTTTTTGTATGTATTCCTCAAGCTCTCCCGGGTTCCTGTGAGCCGAA
>VEPD01000043.1 GCA_012027035.1 Ruminiclostridium sp.
GGAGTTCTACCAGATATGCCTTGCGCAGGAATATATCGCCGAGGGAGGAATCGGCTATGCAAAGGAAATATTGGAGAAAGCCCTTGGTTCTCAGAAGGCCCTGGATGTAATAAACAAACTGACGGTTTCATTGCAGGTGAGACCTTTTGAATTCGTCCGCAAAGCTGACCCGTCTCAACTTCTGAACTTCATACAAAAAGAGCATCCCCAGACAATTGCCTTGATTCTTGCTTATCTTAAGCCCCAGCAGGCCTCGATTGTACTTGCGGCATTGCCCCAGGACAAACAGGCTGATGTAGCCAGGCGTATAGCCATAATGGACCGTACGTCTCCGGAGGTTATCAAGGAAGTGGAAAGGATCCTTGAGAAGAATCTATCTTCCCTTGTAACTGAAGACTTTACCGCAGCCGGAGGTGTTCAGGCTATAGTCAATATACTCAACAGTGTCGACAGGGGAACGGAAAAATATATCATGGAAACACTTGAAATCGAAGATACCGATCTGGCTGAAGAAATCAGAAGAAGAATGTTTGTATTCGAAGACATTCTTAGTTTGGACAACCGCTCAATTCAGAGATTCCTCAGAGATGTGGAAAACAATCAGCTTGCAATTGCTTTGAAAGGCGCTACCGAAGAAGTCCAGAAGCTCATATTCTCCAATATGTCCAAGCGTCTTGCCGAGATGATAAGGGAGGATATAGAGTTTATGGGACCTGTTAGACTGAAGGATGTGGAAGAAGCGCAGCAGAAAATTGTAAATATTATCAGAAAGCTTGAGGATGCAGGTGAAATCGTCATATCCAGAGGTGGAGGAGATGAAATAATTGTATAACAAGATATTCAAGAATAACCAGGTAACCTATGGAGCGCCCTTTAAGGTCAGAATACCCACAGCCCTCCAAAATACCAGACAACAGGAGGAAGGCAGGGGTATTTTTATTACACCTGACGGTGATGCCAAGCTGGCCGAAAAGCCTGAGGAAATAATCCAACATGCTAATGAAGAAGCTGCAATGATAATAAAGGAAGCTGAATACGAAGCCAGGAGAATAATGGATGACGCATTTACGGAAGGCAGGGAAAAGGCGGGTGTAATGGAAGAGGAAGCATGGCAGAAGGGCTATGCCGAAGGTATTGCAGCGGCAGCAAAACAATGTGAGGCAACTATTGAAGAAGCTGAAGAAATAAAGGCGGATGCACTCATGAAGCATGATGAGGTGCTGGCTGGAATCGAGGCTGAGATAATCAATCTGGTTATTGATGTATCAAAAAAGGTTATCGGTTCGGAAATTGCACTGAACAAGGAAAATATGATTTTTCTTATCAAACAGGCTATAGATAATTGTTCAAGCAAAAACGGCATAATACTTAAGGTTTCACCGGAAGATTATAACTACCTGGATACAAACCGCGGCAAGCTTGCAGCTTTAATAGATTGCGCCGATGAGATTGAATTGAAGCAGGAGATGTCACTAAAGCAGGGTGCGTGCATTTTGGAAACGCCTTTTGGAAATATGGATGCGGGAGTCCAGACGAAGCTTGGAAAAATAGAGGAAGCATTCAGGGAGCTTGCGGCATGCAAATAAATTTGCAAAAATACCACGATATACTAAAGCATTCGGAGTTTTCCAAATACTATGGTCATGTGTCCAAGGTTGTGGGCCTGACTATAGAATCCAACGGTCCCGAAGTGAATATTGGCGAGTTATGCAAGCTTTATGCCTCAAAAGGTAATAAAATAATAAACACAGAGGTAGTAGGTTTCAGAGATAGCAAGGTATTGCTCATGCCTTTAGGCGAAATGAGCGGTATAGGTCCCGGCAATCTTGTGGTAGCTTCAAATACAAGCTTGAAGGTGGGCGTTGGCAAGTCGCTTGCCGGACGGGTCCTGGATGGTATGGGAAACCCCATCGACAACATGGGGCCCTTGCAGATAGAAAAATATTATCCGGTGTACAACACCCCGCCCAATCCTCTCACGCGTAAAAGGATAAATGAACCTCTTGCCCTTGGAGTGAAGGCCATCGACGGGCTTATTACTGTTGGAAAGGGGCAGAGGGTCGGAATCTTTTCAGGCAGCGGCGTGGGTAAAAGTACGCTCATCGGTATGATTGCAAGAAACACTAAAGCAGATATAAATGTAATCGCTTTAATCGGAGAAAGAGGCAGGGAGGTAAGGGAATTCCTCGAAAAGGATCTAAAGGAGGAAGGCCTGGCCAGATCGGTTGTTATAGTAGCCACATCCGACCAGCCGGCGTTGATAAGACTAAAGGGCGCAATGATTGCCACTGCGGTTGCGGAATATTTCAGGGATCAGGGCATGGATGTCCTTTTGTTAATGGATTCCCTGACAAGATTTGCAATGGCTCAGCGTGAAATCGGCCTGGCCATTGGAGAACCGCCTGTTTCCAGAGGATACACCCCCTCTGTTTTCGGATTGCTGCCAAGGCTTCTGGAACGGTCGGGTAACTCCGAGAAAGGTTCCATTACCGGACTCTATTCGGTACTTGTAGATGGCGATGATATGACGGAGCCTGTGACAGATACTGCCAGAGGAATTCTTGACGGACACATCGTTCTTTCAAGATCGCTTGCAAACAGAAACCATTACCCAGCAATCGATATTCTGGAAAGCATAAGCCGTGTCATGCCCGATATTATTTCCCCCGAGCACAGGAAGCTTGCCGGTGAAGTTAAGAAAGCCCTTGCCATATATAGGGATGCTGAAGATCTGATAAATATCGGAGCGTATGTTAAGGGTAGCAACGATAAGATTGACTATTCAATAAGCGTCATGGATAACATACTGAGCTTTCTGCAGCAGGAAACACAGGAGAAGCTTACCTTTGAAGAGATTCTTGATGTTTTGAATACAGTCCTGAAGTGAGGAGGTTGGTCCAGTGTGACAATTCACTTGGCACACTGGGGACATGGAGGTTAAATGCCAAAATTCATTTTCAAGTTGCAAACGCTTTTGAAGGTAAAAACCCAAATTGAAGACAACCTTAAGAACGACCTTGGAAAAGCTATTCACAAGCTTGAAGACGAAAAGGCAAAGCTTTGGCGCCTGGAATTTGAAAAAAATCGAAGTATAATGGATTTCAATGAAAAAAGCAGAAAGACAACAGTTGATAATCTTATCAGATTCAATAATTATATTTCATTTCTGGCAGAAAAAATTCTAAACCAAAAAGAAAATATTAACTTAGCTTCGCGTAATGTCGATAAAATAAGAGAAGAATTGATAAAAACTGTCAAAGAACGTGAAATCCTTGATAAGCTTAAAGAAAAAAAACATGATGTGTTTCAAAAAGAGCAGTTGAAGGATGAACAGCGTTCAAATGATGAGGTAATCAGTTTCAGACAAGTCCGCCGACATACGGGAGAGGAAAATGCCTAAAAGTAAAAAAGGTGCAATACAGTCAAAGGATGGTCAGACTGGCAGCGGTTCAAAAAGTAAAGGGATGCTGTTTACATTGTTCACCTTTTTTATTGTGATTCTTATTATCGGTATCGTATTCGGCGGTGCATTTTATCTTGTTATTCACAATAATATAAATGGTCTCGGCGAAAGGTACAGAAAAACCATACAAGGCATACCCATAGCGCGTCTGGCACTACCTGCGCCTGCAGATCCTCTGGATCCCCGCTACCTGACTGATGAGGAAATAAAAGAAAAATATAAGGAATTCAAAAAACTTAATGAAGAATTGAATAAACTTCTTGCGGAGTCTGAAAAAAAGCAGGAGGAGTTGCAAAAATACAAGGATGAATATGACCGGTACAAAGCCGAAAATGATAAATTCGCACAACAATTGGCGGAACGTGCGGCATCGCTGGATGAAGAAAGGCTGAAGCTGAATGATTTAAAAAAGACTATAGATGAGCTTATAGCAAACAGTGACAAAACCGGACTCAAGGAATATTTTGAAACAGTGAATCCGGTACTCGCAGAGCAGATATATGCAGATGTGGTAAAGCAGCAGCAAATTGATGAAAATGCAAAGAAATTCGCCCAAATATATGAAGCCATGGATGCATCCGCCGCTGCCCAGATTTTCGAGGAAATGGGAAATTCCAAAATAGACCTGATCGCCGAAACCCTCAAAAACATGAAGAAGGAAAAATCGGCGGAAATTCTGGCTGCCATGACGCCGGCATTTGCTTCAAAGCTGACAGAAAAGCTGGATGAGATATACAAAGCGATGAACCAGTAAAATACGAAAGATGAAAGGAGGTGAAAAATGTTGATGAATAGTCAGATAACAAGGATGAATAATGGATTTCCTTTAACTGATACACATACTGCAGTAAAAAGCAAAAAAGCCGAAGGAGTGCTTTTTTTCAAGGATTTTATCAGCAATATCAGGTCAAGTGAAAACACAGCCGCCGGTTCTGCTGATGATAAAATAAAACCGCATAAATACAAGAAGCTGGAAAAGGTAATGAAGGCAGAAACCGGAAAAGCTCTTTTGCAAGGAAAAAATAAGCGGGTTGGAGATCATGTTACCGGGAGTAAAATCGAAAAAACCGAAACAGGCGTTTCAGATTCTCAAAAAGCCGATTTGATACTTGATTACCTGGCTCAGGTCCTGGGGGTGAACGCCGGTGAACTTGCGAAACTGCTTGAGTCAGCGGGAATCAAGCCTGGAGAGCTGGCTTCCATTTCTCAATCGGATACCCTTGAGACAAAGCTGACGCAAGCA
>VEPD01000217.1 GCA_012027035.1 Ruminiclostridium sp.
AAATATCGGGGATAATCTTCATATTTGTAATGGATATGTTAAAATCGCCTGAAACCGGTGCAATGACGCTGCCCATGGTAAAATTGACAGCGCTTATGGTTTTGAGTGTTTTTCTTTCATCCGGGCTCCGGGAATCTAAATTGCTACTGGAAGATACACGAAATATTTAAATTGTGCAAAGCCCTGTGATAACTAATGCTTTTGCAATAACAGATTTTTTTGCTATATATGGCAACCCCTATGGAATGGCAGCCCAACCTTTTGGTTGAGCTGCTGTACTGCCGATGCCCAGTGCTTTACGCCCTGTTTTAACCTTTTACAATATTTACGCTCTGGTTTTCAAAACCTTCTTTCAACTGTAAAATCTGGACCGGGTGCTTCTTAAAAAAGTCAACTCTTGGTTCCAGATACTTGAGTTTATGGGTTTCCGGATTTTCCATAAAAGCATATATCGGTTGAAAAATATAATCCCAGCTCCAAAAATCCTTATTAAGATTAAGATACTCAAGTATCATTTCAGTTCCTTCGGGGGCAATAGGATGCATAAGGACCGTTGCGGTGCGGACCATATGGAAGGTATCAACCAGTACCTGGAAACGGAGGCCGGCGTCATTATTATCATCAGCCACGCGCATATTTTTTGCCCAATATTTGTTCACGTCGCGGATGTATGTATCCATAAGGCTCATTACCAGGTGGAAATCAAACTTGGAAATCAATCTCTCAAACTCCAGGATGGTCTTTGCAGATTCATTCAATATCTCTTTACTGATATCCCCGCGGGGGATTCTTCCGCCACAATATTTTTGAGCCGAATAGAAGCATGAGCGCACCGCCCGGTTCAACACATTGGCAAGCAAATTTCCTTCTTTCAATACAGGATCATTGTCATTCTCATTCGCTTTCGGATTCAGGGGCTTCGGTTGAAATCCGACGCTTCTTATTCCAAGTCCAAGGCTGAGAAAATGAACCCTTAGTTGTTCCGCGGTATAATATTCAAGCAGTTCCTTTGCTGTCGGCGGCTTGATTTCACCACTGCTGCTGGCCTTTTTATCCAGGAACAGGATGTGGTTATTCACGATCAGCTCAGGTAATTGAAGCTCGCCTTCCGGCGCTTCGGCAGAAGGCGTTTTACCTTGCTGCCCCATGAACATTGCCATCTCTACGGGACCGTAGAAGTAGACATTATCCTCTCCGATGAATTGATACACTTTTGCAGCATCGGAGCACCACCAGTCTTTCCAGGTATTTTTATCCCTGTTTTGCTGTTCAAGGTAAGTCATAGTAAATGAAATGGGCGCCCAAAGTGACTCAGGCCATACCCAGACCGTTAAACCGTCCAGACCCTCAAGTGAAGGTGCGGGAACTCCCCATTCTATATTTCCGGTCAACCTGAAAGGCACCAGTGTCTTACCTGTGCGAAAGCGGATAGAGCGCTCTGAAAGCAGTGAACATGCTTTTTCTCTTTTCTCGAGATTGTCAAAAACCAATAAAATCGACGGTTTATTTTCTTCGTCACGTACAGTGTGCTCGGGAAGCAAATTTAATATAATATTCAGCAAATCCAGTTGCTCTCTCTTTACATAAATGACAGGGGGTTCAAGAAATTCCTGAATGCTTTTTACTACGAAGTTTCTTGAACCGGGATGTGATTTAAGCATTTCAACCCATTGGACCAACAGGTCATGGAAATCTTCCAGTTTGAAATACCAATTTGTCACGTCCTTCATTTCGGGTTTCTTTCCAGTAAGCGTACTCTTTGGATTTATTAAATCCCCCGGCATATATTGATGACCTAGAGAGCATTCATCGGCATAGCCCCTTTCAGATGAACAACCTGCAATCGGGCACTGTCCTACTACCTGGCGACCATTAAGAAACACCCCGAGGTCCGGGTCATAGAATTGTGAAGTAGTCATTTTTCGGAGGTGTCCGTTTGCATATAATCTTTTTATAAATTCTGAAGAGACTTCACGGTGAATTTCTGAGGACCGGCCAAAACTGGAAGCGGCAAACAGGTTGATATCAATATTATACGATTGTAAAACTTCCTTTTGCCTGTTATGGTTAAACTGTACAAACTCATCAACAGTACCGCTGAAAGAACCCTTTTGGACCAACTGCCGGTAATACTCCAGTATAGGCGAGCCGTAACAATCCGTGCCCGAAACAAAAATGACATTATCTTTACCGATACGGTCCCTCATAAACCGCGCATAAGTATCAGCATGGACAAAAACCCCGCCAATATGGCCAAGATGAAGCTCTTTATTTCCATAGGGCATACCGGCTGTAATAACTGCACGCTTCGGAAATGCAGGCCTGCTGTTATTTAAATCGGGCTCTGAGTCAGTATTCACAAATTCATCTTCCTGCAAATTCATATAAGTTTCTCCTTTTGCAAAACCTTGGTAAATGTGCTGCAATAATTATTATATACAGATTGCTTAATTTATCCCTTCCAGCTTTTCTATCCCAATCCGTATCCTTCTCAGGGTCTCTTCCCTGCCCAGTATTTCTGCAATTTCAGTTGCGCCTCCGGGGGTAACGTCTTTGCCGGATATTGCGGTGCGTACCGGCCATAATATCTGGCTGTTCTTTACCTCCATCTGTGCTGCCAGTTCCATAAGCCTGTCATATATGGCCTTACTGTCCCATTCACTGATCTCCTCCAGCACTTTAAGCGCGGACTTAAGGTTTACAAGTGAATTTTCCCTTGTGGTCTTCATCTTTTTATGCTCAAACATCGATATGTCATAATCGGGTAAAGCCTCGATGAAATCTACGCTGGACGGAATAGTGGACAATACTTCGGTCCGAAGCTGCAGAAGGGCGCTCAGTTTTTCAAGCCTGATGCTCTTATTTGATATTGCTTTCTGCAAATACGGCAGCGCGATTCTGTGAAATTCCTCCGGAGCCATCTTCCTGATGTATTCGCCGTTCATCCAGTTGAGCTTGTTAATATCGAACACTGCGGGAGATTTGCTTATCCCTTTTATATCAAACACTTGCTCCAATTCTTTCATTGCAAATATTTCCTGGGTAGAACCGGGGCTCCAGCCCAGCAGCGCAACAAAATTCACTACCGCTTCCGTCAGGTATCCCATGGACACAAGATCCTCGAAGGACGGATCGCCCGAACGCTTGGAAAGCTTCTGACCTGTTGGTTTCACTATCATTGGGACATGCACGTATGTAGGTACTTTCCAGCCGAAGGCCTCATACAGCAGATTATATTTGGGCGCTGATGAAAGGTATTCATTTCCCCGTACCACATGGGTTATTTCCATAAGGTGGTCGTCTACAACATTTGCAAAATTGTATGTTGGCAATCCGTCTGATTTGATAAGCACCTGGTCTTCCAGTATACTGTTTTCCACAGTTATTGTACCGTATACCGCATCCTCAAAGCTTGTTGAGCCTGTATCGGGCATTTTTTGCCTTATTACGAAGGGGAGCCTGTTTGCAAGCCTGGAAGCGATCTCCTCCCTGCTCAGGTGAAGACAATGCCTGTCATATTTATATGTCTGCCCGGCGGCTTCGGCCTTCTCTTTGGCTTCGGCAAGCCGCTCCCTTGAACAGAAGCAGTAATATGCTCCGCCAAGCTCCGCCAGCTTTTGCGCATACTGCATATATAAAGGTTTTCGTTCGCTTTGTATATAGGGACCAAACCGGCCTCCGGCGTCGGGACCTTCATCATACCGGAGCCCTGCCATTTTCAGCGTTTTATAAATGACGTCTACAGCGCCCTCCTCGTATCTTTCCTGGTCTGTATCCTCTATTCTCAGTATGAAGCTGCCGCCGCTTTTTTTGGCAATGAGATATTCATACAGGGCTGTCCGCAGGTTACCTATGTGCATGTAGCCAGTAGGACTTGGCGCATACCTTGTTCTTGTTTCGCTGCTCATAATATCGTCTCCATCCGGATTCTGCCGCTATTTCCCTGACGTTATGTATTTATTCCGAATACAATGAAAAAAGATTCGGAACATCAGGTACTCCAGGGCTTTTTCTAGATTATATTATTTATATTTTTTTTAGTCAAGGAATCCGGGGCAAAGTCATTGCTGAAGCATCAAACAAAAATCGGTATTTACATTTTACAGTATTGCAGTATAAAATTTCTAAATAATTTCCAGAAATATATTTATATAATATATACATAATAGACAATCTATTATATAATATAGACATTAATCAAAGCATTGAAAACAAATGAATACGTGAGGTATTTC
>VEPD01000259.1 GCA_012027035.1 Ruminiclostridium sp.
CTATCCCTGAGTGCGCCCCACGAGGGGAATGCAAGTTGAAAATCCCTGAAGCCAAGCCTATATGCCATACTTATCCGTTTTAATATCTCTTGAAGCGAAACGCTTATTACGCAGACCATAGGCATAAGACCAGGCGCTTTCATCTCATCCCAAAAAACCTCTGCAACTTTCGCAAACATTTCGTCTGATACGGCAAAACCCTCTCCAGCTGTACCAAATATATAAATGCTTTTCACATTTGCAGCTACCATAGACCTGACTTCTTTTCTGAAAGTGTCTTCCTCAAAAATGAATTTTTCATTCCACGGCACACAAGCAGCCGCCATCATAGTAACAGGATATCTTTTTTTCATAATAACCCCCATTTCGCCGCAACATCCTATGCTTCAACCTGCAATTTCATCCAGCTTAACCAGCCTTCCGCCTTCTTCACGGCTGCGGATGCCCGCAATCAGCATTCTCATCAGTTCCTGGGTTTCAGAAAACGGAAAAGGCCTGACCCCTGTCCTTAAATATTGAATAAAACTCTCAAGCTGCTTTTTAAACGAATAAAAGTTATCGCTGAAAGCCGTCTGTACCCTGCCGGAAGTCCCTAAAAGCTGCAGCGCTCCGAATCCGCCATACATGTCGTTGACCGCTATGACGTTGATATCCGCTCCGCATGTATGCTTTATATGTACAATATTACTTTCCACAGACCCCGTGTTTTGGACTGAAATATATCCCGGCCCAAATATGGGGTATATACCTTCAAGGGCATGAATCCCATACCTCTCCCAGGACTTTGGAGTACTGATGGAGGCATACCTGATTTCTCCCATATCACGGGTTGACTGACGGTAAGGCATGAATTCCTTGCAATACCGCATGCAGCTTGAAGACATGATTGCAGAGCCATCTTCCACCCATTTGCTGAAAGTTTTAAGATCTTCTTCGTTATCCACTAACGGTTTATCCACGAATATAGGAACTCCGGCTTCCACAAAAGCACGGCAGCGCTCAACATGTTCATTTCCTTTATCAGTTGCAATAATAACGGCATCTACCTTGCCTATCACATCCTCCGGTTTTTCGACAACAGCAGGTATCAGTGAAGCTTTTGCCACTTTCGCTGCATCATCAGGCTGATCCGTCCAAATATGCGTAACCCTGGCCCCTTCGATCCGAAGCGTTTCTGTGGGCTCCTTGCCTAAATAGGCCGGTATTCCGGGATAAGGACATTGCGCCATCGCATCCGGATTATATCCATTGAACATGGCGCTCCACGAGTAAGGGTGTCCATTCCCATCCACCATACCCAGCATCGCCAGCCGTATCTCCTGCCTGTCAACTATCGGTATATCAACTTTGCCGCCTGCTTTAAACATTCAACCATCCCCTTGCTTATTTTCCATGTTTTCTATCACACTCGTCTGACAATTTCCTGAGCCACTTCGCATTTCAGATATTCTTTTACATTGCCTTCACTCACTGCCTGTTTGATTATGTCAACTGCTTCTTTCGCCACCTGAAGAGAAACCCGCAGGTCATTTTCGTCGTGACTGTAACAGGGATTCTGCCCCAATCCGAATAGGACGCCCCTCCTGATGCTTTCCTGGAGGAACAGCGTTTTCAGTTCCAGATGATTAAAACCATTATAGTCATTGAACTGCATAACAAGATGCTGACTAAGGCCAATGCAGGACATGTACTAATCAAGGCCCGCCCTGCAAATAATATCGTTGACGCCTTTTTGAAGCCTGATTGCATATGAAGTAATATGCTCTATAA
>VEPD01000400.1 GCA_012027035.1 Ruminiclostridium sp.
AAGCAAATTCTTTCCAGCAACGATATTCCTGTTCCTTATGGAGATATTGCCTATACATTTCAGGCTGCCTTGATGTCTGCCTCCCATATCGGTTACCCTGTGGTTGTCAAACCCTTTGACGCCAATCAGGGTAAGGGAGTAACACTAAGTATCAAGGAAGGATATGAGTTGGAATGTGCATTCAACGAAGCTGTCAAATTCAGCAAGGGGGTAATAGTGGAGAAGTTCGTAGTCGGAAAGGATTACAGGATATTGGTAGTAGGCGATCGCGTTGCTGCTGTTTCCGAGAGGATACCTCCTTTTGTGACCGGAGATGGAGTCCATACTGTAAATGAACTGGTTTTAGCAGAGAATGGGAACCCTTTACGGGGAGATGATCATGAAAAGCAATTAACAAAAATAAAGATTGACGGCACAGCATTACAGGTTTTGCACAGGAATGGCCTGAGCATCGATTCGGTACCGTTACCGGAAAAGAAAGTATTTCTGAGGGAAAACGGTAATCTTAGCACAGGTGGCACAGCCAGAGATTGTACCGACGACATACACCCGGTTAACAGCGCTATGGCTGTTAAAGCAGCCAGGCTGCTTGGATTGGATGTAGCGGGAATCGATGTTACGACCTGTGATATTTCGATTCCGATAAGAAGGGGAGAAGGCGCAGTGATCGAAGTAAATGCTGCTCCCGGCCTGAGGATGCATCTTTATCCGACAGAAGGCAGAGCCAGAAATGTGACCAAAGATATAATTGATATGATATATCCTGAAGGTGAGCCCTATACAATACCCATTATCTCAATTACCGGAACAAACGGTAAAACAACTGTAACAAGACTCATCTCCCATGTTTTGGCCCTGACAGGGATGACTGTGGGAATGACTACCACAAGCGGGATATTCATTGGAAACCAGTGTATTTCAAAAGGAGATAATACCGGACCGGTGAGCGCGGGAATAGTTCTTTCTGATAAAAGAGTTGAAGCTGCAGTTCTGGAAACTGCAAGGGGCGGTATAGTAAGGAAAGGTCTTGGATATGATCTGGCTGACGTAGGGGTGGTTGTCAATATCAGCGAAGACCATTTGGGCGTAGACGGAATAAATACTTTGGAAGATCTGGCCTTTGCCAAGGCATTGGTGGTCGAGGCAGTAAAAAAAGACGGGTATGCCGTCTTGAATGCCGATGATGAAATGACTCCATTCCTGCTGCAAAGAGTAAATAGCAGGGTAATATTGTTTACAAGGCAAACAGACAATCTGCTTATCTTCAAGCATGTAGAAAGCGGAGAAAAAGCTGTATACGTAAAAGACGGGTCGGTATATGCCGACGCTGCCGAGGCCGAAAATTTCATTATTAAACTGGAAGACGTCCCCATAACCTTTAGCGGTAAGGCGGAGTGCAACGTTGAAAATTCACTGGCTGCCATTTCCGCACTATATGCTTTGGATATTCCCAGCGCCTTGATAAGAGAGGGGTTGAAAACCTTCAAACCCGACATTCTTACCAATCCGGGAAGGTTTAATATCATAAATATGGGCGATTTCCAGGTTATGTTGGATTATGGGCATAATCCGGCTGGGTATAGCGCTGTAACAGCTTGTATGGCTAATATCAAGGCAGGCAGGTATGTCGGCGTCATTGGCATGCCCGGAGACAGGTCAAACAAGAATATAAAAGAGGTGGGCGTTATTTGCGGACATACATTCGCACAGCTATATATAAAAGAGGATGTGGATTTGCGTGGAAGGAAGCCGGGAGAGGTTGCCGGCTTATTGTATGATGCTGCCCTATCGACCGGGATGGATAAGGATTTTGTCGAGGTGATCCATTCCGAGCTTAAAGCATTGGAAACAGCTATTATCAACGCACAGCAGGATGATTTGATAGTTGTATTCTATGAAGACTTTGAGTCTATGCTGAAATTAGTAGAAAGTATGAAAGATGAAAAAACTGCCAGAACACCGGATAAGGCTGTAGCTGCAGGTTGAAGAATAAATCAGGTTAAATCCTTTGGGATAGTCGGTCAGCTCTACCTGTAATATTTTCAAGTGAAGTCATATATCATAATGCGTAATAATTATATATTACACAATTGTAGGATAATGTGAATCTGTAGGGAACGCCCCCTGTGGCGTTCCGCATTGGTGCAAGGGATATCCGGATCTTGTTCACCTTGGCGGAACGGCACGGGGGCCGTTCCCTACATGTGCCCCCTCTTGGCAGGGGGGTCTATTCACATTTTTTCCAAAATACGCTGTAGTAAAACTAACTTATTAAAACTAACCTACTTTGGCTCCACAGCTGGTGCAAAATACCGCACCCTCGGCCAAAACGGCTCCACATGCTTTGCAGGCCGACGTAGCCGCCTGCTGTTGTTCCGGTTGGGATGCGGCAGATAAATCGTTTCTGGTCCCGCATTTAGAGCAGAAAATTTGTGCCCTGTCCATCTCTCCACCGCAGTTTATACAGGATTTGATATTCTTTACTTCCATTATTTTTTCTTTTAAAGCTTTGACATTTTGCTCATGTACCTTTATCGCTTCGCAATTTTCCTTTACGCCTTGATCAGCCACGCCTGTAGTGGTGTACTTTTCAAATATTGATTTCCCGATCTGATTATAAAGCTTTTGTATTTTATCCTCCTCGGAGCCGATATTAACGTTGAGCTTGGTTATCTCAACAAGTTCACCTGATTTCTTTGCCGCCGCTTGAGCCGCCTCTCCGACTTTCTTTCCCAAATTCTCCAAAAATGCCATAATATTACCTCCGTTCACATTTTAATATATATATGTTTATATATCTACACAATCTCTATTAAATGAGAATTCCGACGTTAATACAATAGCAATACATAGGAAGCGCAGATAAAAAGGCAGGGGAATATCAGATTCATTATGACAATTCACCAAGTGTAGAGGGATATGCTTTGGAATACCTGTTCACCATGGAAATATGCTGTTTACTTTTGTTTATATAATCTTCAAGCGCCGGCTCAATTTCACTCTTTTTAAGATACCGGAATCTTATTGTGGTATGATTCTCAAAATTATTATCGTGTATCAGCTTCATTATGGTTTTATGATCTACATGATACCTGTCCATCAGTTCCTGAACAGTTATGTATTCTTCCAAAGGCCTCGGAATAAGCGGATCTCCACCAAAATGCCTGTTACATAATTCCGTAATGGTTGTTGGATTGCTTCCAAGTTTTTGCGCTATCTGCACATAAGTAAAGCCTTGTTTGCGTAAATTCCATATCTCATTCCTATCAAGTTCCCGGGCATCCTTTTTTGCACTTTTATAAACAAAGCCATGGTTTGATATGAAGTCATTTATCGTCATGCCGCTAGCTTTGGCATGCCTTTTTATGTAGCCATACAAAGTGGAATTATCATGAAGGTTATATATGTATTTACCGGCCGCAGCAGCACTGAGCCGTCTCCTGACAGCCAAGGCCTGTTTCTCTTCAATAAGCTTGTAGATATCATCTTTTATCTCTTTTTGATGCTCCTCATTGCCTATTGATTTATAAAGATAATATTCCTTGGCTTTAAGGGTGGATGAATGAAAGATTGCCATAAGCATGCCTGCAAGCCCGATTCTCCTGAAATCGGAGGTACTGAGCATAAGGATTTCATTCATGTTGTATCTCTTACTTTTAAAAGTTTTATGCATAAAATGGAATGCATTTTCCAGAGACTCTGCTGCAGCCCATTTCATTTTATACTTGAAATCAGCAGGATGAAATTTTTTGGGGTAAACAAAATTAAACAGGGAATAAATCGACCAGTTAAAGTATGAGAGGACATTGTATATTCCATGTTTTAAAAGCCTTTTCTTCCAATCAAAATGCGGGATGTTATTTATCCGAAGGATACCTTCCTTGCGGACCATATCCTGAACAGCTTCGATAATTGCATTGTCGTCGTGCCAAATTCCATGCTTGCTCCACATCCATTCCTTCAGCAGTCTGTTTCTGAATTCATCCGGATAAGCATTTTTCAGAAGCATCAGGATGTCATGGCTGAACACTCTTTGAATCATGCCAAACAGTTTGTTTTTTACAAGCATTTGTTTTATCTGTTTCAGGTTATATTGCGGCAATTGATTCAATTCTAATTTTTCGATATTTTCCAGACAATACCGCGTGAGAATTCTGCATATAACTCTGGCGCCCTTATACTGATATTTCTCAGTGGTCCAAAAATCCTTGGGGAATCTGGTGTCCTTTTCTAAAACATTCTTGTATTCTACAAGAGCTTTTAATTCTTTTGTGCTGCATTTAAATATATTTACCATTATGCTCGTACAACTCCTATTACCGCTGTTATTTTAATTTTAAACTTGGAAAATAATAATTACTATATTAAAAATACCCAAAATTCAATTCTTAATCCTGTCAATTTTTCAAGTGTGCAGAAAAGCTATATTGATTGTACTTGTTGCAGTGCAATCAATATAATATAATGTAAGGATATTGGAGGAAGGAAGTAAATGCAATTCAATTATAATATAGGAACAAAAGTAATATTCGGGACGGATTGTATAAGGCGATATGGGCAAGATCTGTCTGTTTATGGAAAAAAAGCACTTATTGTCACTGGCGGAAGGTCAGCCAGGGAAAGCGGAGCCCTCGATGACATTTGTAATATGCTTTCCAGCCATAATATAGTGTTTGAAATATATGACAGGGTTGGCAACAATCCTTCTCTTGATAACGTGGAAGAAGGCGGGAAGAAAGCCCGTCAATGTAATGCCGACTTCATAATCGGTATCGGAGGCGGTTCACCGCTGGATGCTTCCAAGGCAATAGCCGTACTTGCATCAAATGAAATAGAGCCCAAAGAATTGTATGCAAACAAATTCAAATATGATCCCTTGCCTGTAATTGCTGTTCCGACAACTGCCGGTACCGGCAGCGAGGTAACGCCCTATTCCATACTTACAAGGAATGATCTGCAGACCAAGATGAGCTTTGGAAATGATGCAACATTCCCCAAAATCGCCTTCCTGGATGCCAGATATACGGAAAGTATGCCGCGGGAAGTTACTGTCAATACTGCTGTTGACGCTCTGTCTCATGCAGTCGAAGGGTATTTGTGCAGGAAGAGCACACCTGTCAGTGATATTTTTGCAGTTGAAGCGGTAAAGAGTTTTGGAGAATGTTTATCCAGCTTGATTGATAACCGGATCAACCTTGATATAAGAGAGAAACTCTTATATGCTGCAATGCTTGGGGGTATGGTAATCTCTCACACAGGGACAACAGTTGTTCATGGAATGGGCTATAACCTTACATATTTTTTGGGAATACCCCACGGCAAAGCCAATGGGCTCCTTATGAAGGAGTATCTTAATTTTATTTATGACAGAGCCGGTGAAAAAATAAACATACTATTCAAGCTTTTAAAAATCCGAAATGTAGATGAATTCGGAGACCTCATGGATCTTCTTTTGTCAGGCCGTCCGAAACTTGGTCGGGAAGAAATCGAAAAGTTTGTCTTAATAACCATGCAGCAAAGAAGTACTTTGAATAATATCAGGGAAGTAGGCAAATCTGATATTGAAGGGATTTTAAAAAAAACTTTTGCGGTTTTATAATAAAAAATAATGTTTTTCGACTGATTATGCGATTTACCGGCAATATTGCCCGGGAAATAATGTCGAAAAACAAAAAATACATGTTTTATCTTGAGGAGATTATATGGTGGAAGTGTATTTTTACTTGCCTGCCGGTCATGTGGCCAATGCAGTGGAATGCGGAATAAAGCTCTCGGATTGGTACAGTAAGGAAATAGAACTGGATGGCGGTTTAAGAAAATGTATTTCCGCACTTTTAAATCCGCGTGATGATATGAAGAAGTATATGTCGACAGAATATAGATGCCTTAAAATGGAAATAATGCCAAAATATTGTTATATCGCAGATAACCTGATGTATCAGACGGGTTTGGTAAATAGTGAAGCGATGGATATGTACCTGCGTACGATTGTGCCTGTAGAAAAGTATAGCTTCGGTCAATTCAGACTTCCCGAATGCCTGGTTGTCAGCACAGTAATAGGCGATTATGTAAGTATTCTTGATAAGCGGCTGGATTCTCCCATATTATATGATAATTCCGAAGAACTTTATGTGGGAAATATTATTGAGGACTTTAAAGAAAAGTATGATGATTTTAATGACGCCCTGTTATATTCATTCTTTTTGAAACTTACAGAAAACGGTATTTACAGGATGATCAATGATGATGTCAACGGTACGTCAATTTTTATTGATAATATTAATAAAAAGGTTTATACCATAAGGATACCTGATTTAAGGAGATATTGATGCAAGGCGGAGATAAAAAGTATGAAATACTCCGGATTCTGAAGGAAAAATATCCGGAATTCGTCTCGGGAGAGGAACTCAGCAGGTACTTGAAGATTTCCAGGACAGCGGTTTGGAAATATATTAAAAGTCTGAAGGCTGACGGGTATATTTTGGAAGCTTCTTCAAAGATAGGCTACAAGCTTGTTGAATCATGTATTTTTAATGGCTATGAGATAGCCTGTGATCTTGGAACAGATATTATAGGAAAAAAGATTCTTTATCTTAAATCCGTTGATTCTACAAACAACTATGGAAAGAAGATTGCTTCGGAAGGTGCGGAAGAAGGCCTGGCTATCGTTGCCGGAAGCCAGAGCAACGGCAGGGGAAGGCTGGGAAGAAAATGGGATTCGCCTTCCGATGCGGGATTATACCTATCCGTTATTCTCAGGCCTGAGTTGCCGCCCGAGGAAATACAGGGCATAACCCTTGCTGCCTCGGTAGCCGTTGCTCATGTTATTGAAAAGATAACAGGCATAAAACCGGGAATCAAATGGCCCAATGACGTACTGCTGGATGATAGGAAAGTATGTGGGATACTGACGGAAATGAATTCGGAAATTGACCGGGTTAATTTCATCGTATTGGGAATAGGTATCAATTATAATCGGCGGCAGGATGAATTTCCCGCTGAATTTGCAGGAAAGGCAACCTCTCTGATTGCATATGCCGGAGAGCATGGAATTGGTATGAAAGTGCCTGGCAGGCTTGTTCTTATACGCAGTGTACTGCAGGAACTGGATATTGTTTATAGCATGATATTGAACAACCGGACAAAGGAAATATTGGATAAGTGGAGGGAATACTCCGTAATTCTCGGAAGAGAAGTGCGGATAATATCCTGTACAACAGAATATACTGCGGCTGCAGAGGATATTACCGCTGACGGGAAGCTGATCGTAAGGTGCAGTGATGGGAATTTAAAACTGATTCAGTCGGGGGAGGTTATGCTGCGGGGCGTTTCAGGGTATGTATGATATTTATGCGGCGAATGCCATATGGGGAGGTGATCCATCGGATGTTACCCTGCTTACCAGATTCTTTGCTGCCATATTTGTTGTAAAATTCTGCTTCCGGCAGTCATAATTGATTACCGGTATCATTCGGTCTTCGCAACTATCTTATGACTTTTATGTCTCTTTGTTGTCTTTTTCTGATAGCCATCGGATAAAATACTTATGTTTCCGTCAATTTCGAGGACAGCAAGATCAACGTCTTCAACCAGTAAAACTCCATGCTCTCGGATCGCTTCTTTTAATTCATCATCGGAAATCCTGGCTCTACGTAAGTTTTGCCGGTTGATCCTGCCTTTATATACCAAAAGGATCGGCTCCCCCTGGATAAACATTCCAAACTTTGGGAAACGGTACAATAAGTATTTGAATAAAAAATTTACTGCAAATAAGGTAGCTGCTGCAACCAATCCGCCGGCAAGAGAGTTATCGGGCCCGACCATGGCATTCTGGACTGCGTTGCTGATGAGGAGTATGAATACGAGGTCAACTACGGACAGCTGTGCAAGCTCCTTTTTCCCGAATAACCGGATTGCGATTATTAAAAAGAGGTATACTACAGTACAACTTATAATGATTTGAAGATACCCATAAAAATTCATGTCACGTTTCACCCAGTCATATGAATAAAATTGCCGTTGCAATATTAATATACCATATTTTTTAGATACTTTACAAAGCATTTTCGAGGATGATCCTTGCAATATTTCAGTTGCGTAATACCATAAGAAGCTGTAACGTTTGCAACATGAATGTCCCGCCGGCCACCCTTCCCTCTTTCCTTTGTTAAATTATGCTTACCTGAATAGTCACCGGGTACATGAAATCGGTCGAAGAGTTGCTGCGGAAGATAAACACATGTTGGTATTAAATCGGATTGACTTGTGGATATAATTAAAATAAAATAGTGAGTATCACGAAACTGGAGGAGAACTAATGGTAAGAAAGCGCGATTACAATCGCAGGAACAATAATCAAAGCGGACCCAGGGAGCAGAGTCAGGAACGCAGCCAAAACCAGCTGCAGACTGTCAATAAAAGCGGCAACAGGATCCAGAATCAGGTGCAAAACCTTTCCCAGGGCCAGGGACAAATCCAGAACCAGGGCGCTACCCAACTTCCGGAGAATCAGCCTCAGGCTTCACCGCATATAGTCGGGCAGGGCATAAGGAATCTGCATACACAGAAAGACCCTTCTCACAACAGGGAAGTCAATCAGAGCAGGAGCTACCAGAGGGACAGGGAAAACCAGCCCCGGCAGTATAGCGCTCAGAATTTTTCGAGATATAATTCCAGAAGCAGGACTGAGGAAACCCTGGAAGATATAAAGGAAGATATTAGAAGAATAGAAAAGGAAATCGAGCTTGAAATAAAAGAAATCAAAAGTATGAAGCTTTAGACGGAGTCCACAGGTATCGATGGGGACATTTTTCGCATACATTATATCCGAATATGAGGTGGTTAGTAATTGCTGCTTGTTATAAATGTGGGAAATACCAATATACTAATGGGGGTTTATGACGGGGAAAAGCTCCTTTCACATTGGAGGCTGGGGACTGATAAGGAACGCACCGCAGATGAGTTCGGTATGTTTTTTATGGGTTTTTTAAGTCATGAAAAAATTGAGGTAGGCCGGATCGAAGCTGTTATCATAGCATCTGTAGTTCCCCCAATAATGTATTCCCTTGAACACGCCATAAGAAAATATATAAAAAGGGAACCGATTTCGGTGGGACCCGGTATAAAAACCGGTATTAACATCAAATACGAGAACCCGAGAGAATTGGGCGCCGACAGGATTGTGAATGCCGTAGCGGCCTATGAAATGTACGGGGGGCCTGTGATTGTTGTGGATTTCGGTACTGCGACCACTTTTAATGCCGTCAATTCAAAAGGTGAGTTTCTGGGTGGCGTAATCTGTCCCGGGATCAAGATTTCTGCCGAAGCATTATACCAGAAAACTGCAAAACTACCAATGATAGATCTGGCAAAGCCGGAAAGCACCATAGGCAGAAATACGGCAGTCAGCAAGCAGGCCGGTATATTCCATGGTTATGTCGGTCAGGTGAACCATATAG